>CAYMVN010000009.1:398-25608 GCA_964394125.1 uncultured Pseudomonadales bacterium
AGTGCTCCTTACCTCTACTCAGTTAACGCTACTCTCTCTCAATTGTCTAGCCGAGCTTCCGTTGTTACTTTGTTCTTGTGTAGGCGTATGTAGTGAATCCCAGTAAGAACTGTCGTGCTTGTTCAGGTACGTCTAAGTGCTCAATAAGTAATGTAATATCGCGCACAAAGTGTTGAGTAATAACCTCGATTGCAGCCTCTGCACCCAGTTGTTTCAGCTCTGCTACAAACCACTGACACTCTGATTCTGAAGCACTTGAAACACCAAAAATACGACGAGCATGTTCCTTTTTTTCTGTTGTAGCATGTGCAAAGAAGTACTGTGCGTAAAGAGTCTTTTTCCCTTCTCTAATATCACTTGTTGTGTTTTTGCCCGTAAGACTGCTGTCTCCAAATACTCCCAGGAAGTCGTCTCTTATTTGATACAACACACCAATTTTTTCAGCAATATCTTCAACTTGTTGTAACTGTTCCTCGCTTCCTCCGGCAACAAGAAGCGCAAGCGCCAACGGCCACCGGGCGGTGTATCTCCCGGTCTTGCCAACAAACATGCGCAGTATTTCAGCTTGATTCGGAAACTCCGTACTTCCTGCTTGTCGCAGATCTTCAGCTTGCGCCATGCCCAGTAGTGCAAGCTCTCTAAACGAATAGGTAGTTATTTTTTCGAGCAGCTCTGGTGGCACTGGAAGTTGACTCAAGCGCATGCTCGTATAAAAGAACACGGTGTCCGTAAAACAGATTGCGACACTTTCACCCCACTTCTTCGGTTCTACAATAGCGTGTGTTTTTCCATACTCAGCAAGCCAAGTATGCACAGTTGCTAACCCCCTGCGCTTAGTATCACCATCCATAATATCGTCTTGAATGAGAACCCCTGATCCAAAGAGTTCAATACACGCAGCCATCGTTAAGCGCGCTTCGCTGGAAATTGTCTTTTCAGAAACTGAGAGCATATCTAGAAAGGCAAGAAATACTGAGCCTCGTACTAACTTACCTGAGACACAGTATTTTTTAAGATACTCAAAGACTGGTTTATCAAGCTGAAAAGAAGTGTCTTTTTGAGTAAAACTTGATAGTTCAAGCAACACTTTTTCTGCGACTAATGGAGACTTATTCTTAAGAATAGTGAGCGCAGTGTGTACAGAATTGCTGTAATCATAACTCTCAGCGGATGTGGTTTGATTTTTTGCTGCCATACTTTTTTTGGATTTTTTTGTATACACGAGACTGTCCAGTCATAGAGTGCCGCTGCGGTTTCTACCGGCACGCGGTAGCGTCTTGGCAGCGTTTGTATACCTCGTTTTGCTGCTCTACTCCAGGTAGCATACCGAACACACTCACGTTGCAGCGAGTATACCTCATTACCTGAATATATTTCACTGGGCAGATACTGCCTTCCAAGCTGTGTATCTTCTGCAATGTCTCTGATAAAGTTTGCGTACTGCATAGCTTTACCGAGCATTCGCGCAGGGAGCAGGCTCGATTCTGGAAGCGAAAAAATACAACTTAACATACAGCCAATAACTTCAGCAGAGCCGTACATGTATGCTTCAAGCTCACGCAGTGAAGTATAGCGAGACTTATATAAATCAAGTTCCATTGCTTTCAAAAATGCATCAATCCAGACTTGTTTGAACTTGAACTTCTCTTGCAGAGCTATAAACTCAGTAATCCGTTTATCTGAAGAACTTATTTTTTTTGCGAGTGCCAACCGGTACTCACGGACAAACGCATACAAACCTGCGGAATCCTGAGGAGTAGCATCCACGAAGTCGTCTGCTGTTCTCACAAATGCATAGAGAGTCTCAACTGCAACACGCGTGTCAGCCGGAAAAAAAAGTGAAGCGGTGTAGTACGTTACACTCGAATTTTTGAAAATTGTTCTGCTCAGATTTTTTCCTGACATCTAGGATGATAGTATACAGTAGAATAGTTTTAAGAAATCATGCTCGATACCTACACACTACTGAAACAAAGTCGTCCTCGGTTTTGGATGTACATAGTTGGCCCCTATGTACTTGGCATCGCTGCTGCAGCTCCATTTCCGCACCTTTTTGAAAACAAATATTTACTACTCTTATTACTCTTTTTTACTTTTCCATTCAACTATTTTTTATATGCTGTAAATGACATATTTGATCGTGATACTGATGCTCTCAATAGCAAGAAAAAAACACATGAGCACCTCGTCCAAAACACAGAAGTGCGTATCGTGGCAGCACTTTCCGCAGCACTATTTGTGCTTTCAGTACTACTCTTTTTTTGGCTTAAACAGCCACTCGCTCAGTTCTGGTTTTTCTTACTTTTGTTTCTCAGTGTTTTTTATAGTGCGCCGCCGCTTCGTTTTAAGGCAAGACCTTTCTTTGATGCCTATTCAAATATCTTATACGCGCTCCCCGGCTTTCTCTCGTATGCACTCATTACGGGACAGTTTCCGACCCCTACTCTCTTTTTTGCGGCAGCCTTCTGGACAGCAGCACTGCATACCTTTTCAGCAATTCCCGATATACAGGCTGATGCACAGGCAAAGATTGCAACTACTGCGGTATCTTTAGGGAAAAAAGGTGCGCTTTGGTTTGTCGGCATCAATTGGTTTCTCGCAGCCATACTTTTTTCACTTGTTCTCGGTGTTCCTGGCACAGTATTTTTTATCTATCCCTGGTTTGTTTTTGCACTTCGTTCTGCTTCAGATGAAAAGATCAGCGCCTTCTACTGGAAGCTTCCTTACATAAACACTGTCCTTGGATTCTTTGGTTTTTGGTACCTACTCATATCATGAAGCACTACAGCGTCATCATTCCCACACTCAATGAAGCCAAGCACATTCATAGGCTACTTTCTTCACTTGTTGCACAGACACTAGCACCAACAGAAGTACTGCTCATTGATGGTAATTCAGATGATGAAACACAAAACGTCGCTGCCCAATTTTACTCTAAGCTTCCGCTTACAATCGTGAACACTCAGCGAGGCGTAGGATTCCAGCGCCAGTTTGGAGGCAGCCGTGCCCGTACAGAGCTGCTGTTTTTTTTCGATGCAGATGTGCACTTTTCTGCTGACTTTATTGAAAAGAGCCTAGTAGAACTTGAACTAAGAATGCTCTCACTCGCCTGCCCGACTTACAAACCTGAAACTGATTCATTCGCAGTCCGCTGCATCTATGCTTTTTTTAATACCATTTTTTTTGTAGGACAAAAGTACTACCCTGCTGGGGCTGGCTCCTGCATCATTGTGACGGCAGCACTTTTCAAAGCCGTCGGTGGCTTTACCACCACACTCTTACTTGATGACCTTGATTTTATTTACCGTGCTGGAACTGCCGGAAGCTTTGGTCAGTTACACACACGGGTTTACGTTTCAGATAGAAGGTTTATGAAATACGGCATTCTGCCAACATTCTGGCAGTATTTACAAGTTAGTTACTTATTTGTGCGAAGACAGATTGCTCGTGGCAACTCACTGCACTATGAATTTGGTGTCTATGACTCAAAAAAAGTAGCGAGTCGTTCACGTACTAAGTGACCAGAAATAAGTGCTGGTGGAACGCCAATCCCCGGTACAGTATTTGCTCCTGCGAAAAATAAATTTTTTATTTTTTTGTGTTTATTTGGTGGTCGAAATGGCCCTGTTTGCAGAAGCGTGTGTGCCAATCCTCCCAGTGCGTTCCCTCTCAAACTATTGTAAGCCTGTTCAAAGTCTGAGATTGAAAAGATGCTTGTACTGACAATTCGCTTTTCTAGATTCAGTTCCAGAGCAGAATCGAGGTACCTGATAATAAAAGTTGCATACGTTTCACGCCACAGTGCAGTTTCCGTGAGTCCACTTGCGATTGGCACGAGTACCATAATTCCCGTATGACCAGCTGGTGCCATAGAACTATCTGTTAACGAAGGAACATTCAGATACACTGCAGGATTTTGTGGCCACGTTGGAGCATCGAAAATTGCTTTGAAATGCTCTTCCCAGTTGGATCCATAATAAATTGAGTGATGCGCAAGCTGTGGAACACTCCCTTTGATTCCAAGGTACAGCAGAAAAGCTGAGGGAGCAAGCGTTTTCTTTTTCCAGTAGGAATCAGAGTACATCCGGGCAGTTTGATCACTGAGTAATGATTCAAGGTGCGCAAAATCGGCATTCCCGACAACGGCATCAGCGGTGTATATTTTTTTTGCAGTGTGTACACGACTAATCACACCCGATTCGCACTCTAGTAAAGTAACAGGTGCGTCAGTGACGTAGGTCACCCCATACTCACTACCCAACTTCACCAGAGCTTCAATCAGTGCATACATTCCACCTTTTGGATAAAACGTATGTAAAATAAAATCTACATAAGAAATAAGACTATATAATGCAGGCATATTGTGTGGTGCACCACCAAGAAAAACGAGTGTAAACTCAATAATTTGCTGCAATTTTTCTGAGGTAAAGTACTGTTTGATGTGCTGTTCCATCGTCATGAATGGCTTGAGTATTTTGCTGTTTTTAAGTAACTCCCAGTCAAAAAAGTCAAAGAGTGTATCTATGTTTTTATACAACACAGTTCTCAGTGATAGCTCATACTTAAGTTTTGCTTCTGCTATGTACTCATCCAGCTTTTTGCCTGCTCCTTTTTCAATTTTCTCAAATACCTGCTTGTTCTTCTTCATATCAAGCTGCATATCCACATGAGAACCATCACCAAACAGCACTCGATACTGTGGATCAAGCGCGATAAGTTCGAGATAATCAGAAGGTTTTTTACCAAAGACAGCAAAAAATTTCTCAAAGACATCAGGCATCATGTACCAGGAAGGCCCCATATCGAAGGTGAAGCCGTCTTTCTTCAACACCCGTGCACGACCACCCATCATGCTATTTTTCTCGAGTACCGCAACTGAGTAGCCATCAAAAGCGAGTAAAGCAGCAGCCGCTAAACCACCAACCCCACCACCAACTATAACAACTTTTTTCTTCTTATTCATACTGTCTATTCTTGTGAGGATTCTAGCACACATGCAGGAGGTTCATCGCTCCAGTCATGATTTTTTAAGCGCGCTGTGTACTCAAAAATCACCTGTTCTTTGGCTTTTTTGGAGTGAGTATTTTCTGGCGGGAGCACTGGCTCAAGAAAGCTCACCCGCACAGGCTGCTCACTTCCCTTGTGCAGATACTGTGCAATTGAAAACTTCAGAACATCAAGCGGTGAGAGGTCTCCACTCGAAAATGCGGCAGGCATTCTCTCTATCACAACCGGAGTAACAGGTACCCCTGTATGCACAGATAACCAAGCGTAGCCACTTTCAAGTGGGTGCTCTCGCTGCCGAGTCCCTTGCGGAAATATCCCCAACAGGCAATTTCTTTTTTCTTGCCGTGCGGATTCAAGTGCAGCAATCATCTTTTGGAAGTTTTCTTTTGGCTTGCCGTTTTCGACAGCAATAAAGTCTGGGGCGACTAGTGAAAGGAGCGCGTGATAGGCAAAACGCTCTTGCCAGTACGAGCCCTTTACCACAATTGACAGTTCGTGCGCGCGACCTGAAAGAGCAAACAGCAGGGCGAGTGTATCAAGGTGTGACGTATGCGGCACAACAGCAAGTATCTGCTGCTCAGGCGCGGGCAGCGGCTGAGGAACTTCAGGCTGTAGGCCTGTCAGCGCACGAAGCACTGACCAACTGAGTGGTCGTATGCGCTCTATAAGTGTCGCCATGGTTTACTCTTCTTCCGGTATGACTAACCAACAAATAACATACGGAACTATCCCCGGAAGACCGCCGGGCAGCAAGAGAAATGCCCAGACGATGCGAACAAGCGTAACATCGATACCAAAGAATCGCGCCCACGCAGCACACACACCAGCCACTTTTCTTCCTTTTTTAGGAATCCTCAGCAGTCTGAATGCTTGCGTACTCTTAGGCATACTTCTATTGTACCCCATCGCGCACGAGAATTGAAATTACTTGTCCGGCTGCAGTATCTTCAACACTGTATCCTTTTTCGAGTAGTGCCATGCGGAGTTCATCAGATGTGCTGTATTTTTTCTCTGCTCTCGCTGCAGCTCGCTTTTTAAGTAGCTCTTGTACTTCAACCGGTAGCCGAGCATCACTCTCGTGCAAAACGGTGTCATTCTGCTGTTTATTCAGTGCTGCCAGCTGTGCTTCTGCGTTACGAAGCCCCAGTCCAAGCACTTCATCGAACTCAATAAGCAGGTCGTACTTATCTCCACCGGGAATGTTTGACTTCACAACTTCCCAGAGAATCGTGACAGCTTCAGGAGTGTTGAGGTCAGTTTCCAGAGCAGTAAAAAAGCGTGTGCGATAGTCGCTAATTTTTGCTAACTTTTCTGCACTCAGTACAGTACGCTCATGCTCAGCGTGCAGCTGCACTACTTGTTCCAAGAATCGTTTATACGTTTTCTGCATTCCGATCACACTCTCCCACAAAAAGTTCATCTCGCTGCGGTAGTGAGTTGTCAGAAACAGCAAACGCAGTGCTTGCGGGCTGAGTCCGCGCTTCAGTACATCATCTATGGTGTAGAAATTACCCAGTGACTTGCTCATTTTTTCGCCAGCAACGCGTAAGAAATTGTGATGCACCCAGTACTTTACGAACGGCACCTTGCCGGTTGCACTCTCAGCTTGGGCAATCTCATTGGTGTGATGCACCGGAATGTGATCGATGCCACCGGTGTGAATCTCAAACTGCTCACCTAGATACTCAATTGCCATTGCACTGCACTCGATGTGCCAACCCGGGAAACTTCGTTCTGACCACGGGCTCTTCCAAACCATCGCTCTATTTTCACCCGCCCGCTCGAACTTCCAGAGTGCGAAGTCCGTCTTATTCTTCTTTCCAGCAACTGCTTCTACCCGTGCGCCTTCTTGGAGTGCCTGCGGATCAAAACCAGCCAACTTGCCATAGTCACTCAGTTTTGAAGTATCAAAGTACACGCCATCACCCTCAATAACGTAGGTAAAGCCTTTTTTTTCAAGTGTTTCCACCATTTTTAGTTGTGCAGCAATGTGCTCGGTTGCACGGCAGCTCACATCGGGGCGAAGGTTACCCATGAGATCCATGCTGCGCCAGAAATATGCTTCAAACTCGTGAGCAATGTCCCAGACTGTTTTATTGTATTTTTTTGCACCCTTTTCAAGTTTATCTTCGCCGGTGTCACCGTCTGAAGCAAGGTGCCCTACGTCGGTTACGTTCTGCACAAACTTGACTGTAAACCCGGCATGACGCAGTGTTCGCACTAGGATGTCGTCCATGGTGTACTTGCGCAGGTGCCCCAGATGCGTGTAGTCGTACACCGTTAGTCCACATGCGTACATACCGATACAGGAGGGAGTGTATCCACTGACTGCTTCAACTGATCGGGAAAGTGTATTATATAAACGCATAGTTCTATTGTACCAGAGTGTGGTGCTGTATAATCCACTGCAAGTACGAAAAGGAGTGTCTATGAGAAATCACGAAGTTTTTTCTTCAAGAAATCCAGAGGAAGAGCCACGGAGCGCTGCAATTGCCTACCCTGAGTACACACCAAAAGTTGATGGGAAAGTACATGGCTATCATGTTGCCACCATCGATCTTGGACACATTGACCACCCTGAAGTATATGACACGACTCGCCAACAAGGTGCACTGAGTAGCCACGTAGCACTCAAAGCTGAAGCACTTGAGGTTGCCACAAGAGAGTTCGCCAGACGCGGTGGTGGTGTGACCTATGTAGATATAGTGAATACACTTGAAATAATGAACGACGGAGGAGTTAGATTAAAACACGCGTGTCTACGCATTGTTATTTTTGGAACATTCTCAGTATCTGAGTAACCTAAGCAGAGAGAGATGCCGTTATCCCGCACTTTGTGGGCCGGAAAGTGTTTTTCTGTCAGATTGCAGCTTACTGAGCATCTGTTGTTTCTTTGATGTTCCGCTCGGGTTTTGAGCGCCACTTGGAGTCTTGCTAGTCGATTGAATCGGCCCAGAATCCTCAAGTGCTTCGGCGCGTCTTTTTTCTTCCTCTTCCTGCTGCAACTGTTTTTCGCGCTGCAATCTTTCTTGGAAAAGTGCTTGTGCAGCTGCTTTTTGCTCTTCATTCAGTTGGTTGTACCGCTGGAGGATGACTCGTTTTTTTTCTTTATCGGCTGGAGATGACTCGGTACCCAGTGGAATGTGCAACAGTTCATCGAGGCCACTGACACTTAAAAATGTCTTCCCTGCAGCCTCAAGTGGCGCATTGATCAGAGTAGAAAAGATATCCTGAGAGGCCTCAGCTGGCTGACCTTCTGTTGGCTGCGCCGGGGCTGCTGCCGGAACGGCAGGGGGTGTCGAACTTGCCTGCTGCAGCGACTGCATACCCATCTGTTCACTGAGCTGCTCGCCCATTTGGCTGTCACCAAATCCGAATCCACCACCGGGCCCTGGGTTAAAGTTGTGCTGTGGCATACGTTTCTTTTACACTTTTGTTTGTGTCACTTGTACAATTTCAAAGCCCTCGTGCTGCGAGTCTTGTGCCGATTTTTCAGATTGCTTCAATGCTTCTTGTTCTCTACGAGCTTGATCTTGCGGGGTACTTGGGATTTCTAACATCCGCGAGCGCAACTCTTCAAGCGCCACTGCTCGTTCAGCTTCAGACTGTCTTTCTAGTTCACGAATACGCGCTTCCTCAGCTGCTTTCTGCTGTGCAGCAAGCTCTTCTGGAGTTGGGCCAGACGGCTGTGGTGGTTCAACAGGTGCTGCACCTGAATCTGACGATTGCTGCCCCTTTGCTTTCGCTAAGAGCTCTTCTAGTTGAGCGAGTGGATCTTGTGCCATACGGGTAGCTTATCGTGTTTGCGAAACAAACTCAATGAGTGCGGTGCTTCTCAACTGCTTTGTTCAGCTGCCGAGCGGCACTCTCTGCAGCGGCAATAATTGCTTCGTACATATCAATTGCCTTTTTAGAAACTGTCACGTCTTTTCCGGGAATCTCGATGTGAAACGTGGCAGTATTAGCGGACGGGTCATTGTGCTTCTTTGCAACAGTTTCAAGGTACACACGAACTGCGGTGATAGTGTGCCCCACTTTCTCAAGCTTTTGTGCCTGCTTCTCGGTGTGCAGCCGCAAAGCCTCTGTCACCGTCAAGTTCTTGCCTTCTACAATTATTTGCATGAAGTCCCTCCTTTATCTGCTTCAGGGGTATCTACTTTCTGCATTAGCCTTATAATACGCTTATTGAGCATAAACGCAAGTCAAGTATGCGAGCACCTGAAGAACCCCTCCGCCCATCTGAGTTATCCGCTGCACAAGAGCGAATGGCACAGATTATTGTTTCAAATAGAGATAGATTTATTGGATATATAAAAATTAATGCGGTTGGTTTAGAGCATATTTTCACTGCTGAAGATATCTATCAAGAAGTGACACTTCGAGCCATCAAAGCAAGTGGATATGCCAATGAAAAAAATGACTCAGGATTTATTGCCTATGTTTACGCTATTATTCGGTCAGTCATCTTTAATCACCGCAGAAAAAAGACGAACTCCGAGCCTTCACTTGAAGAAGTCATAGTCAGTAACCCCCGGCTTGAAGCTGGAACCACCCATCAAGACTCCCCGGCTCGAGAGCTACTTATACAAGAGCGTAACGCGGCACTCTATGCTGCAGTTGAGCTACTCACCCCAAAACAGAAACTGCTCCTTGAGCTCAAAGTAGAAAAACTTTCAAATCTTGAGATTGCTGAGAAGCTGGGCACATCTGAGTCTGCGATCAAATCTCGGTACTTTAGGATTCTCGCAGTACTTAAAAAAGCACTGATTGGTACCGTGGGAAACGAGTCGATCTTCGAGTAACACGCTACAGTTTTCTTCTCCCCTCAAGCGCCCGGCGCAGCGTAACGCCGTCGGCATACTCGATATCAGCCCCAATGGGCAGACCGTGACCAATGCGCGTAAAACTACACTCTCCGGCAGCGAACTGCGGTTGTGCCTCTAAAAACTCTCGTATGTAGAGAGCCGTTGCCTCACCCTCCATGGTTGGATTCGTTGCCAAGATAACTTCTGTCACACCAATTAGTCTGTGGGTAATGTCATGCAAAAAAAGCTGATCAGGACCGATATTATTCAGTGGCGCAATTGCACCATGTAGCACATGGTAGCGGCCAGTAAATGAGTTTGATTTTTCAATTGCCAGCACATCAAGCGGTTGCTCAACAATACAGAGCTGGGTGGTGTCGCGGCTCGCGTCACTGCAAATCTCACAAGGATCGTGTTCACTCACATTGTGACACTCCGAACAAAGAACGATGCTCGTTTTCAGTGCCTTCAGTCTACTGCCAAACTCAACTAGTCTCTGTTCTGGATAGTGTAACAAGTGAAATACTAACCGCTGTGCAGATTTTGGACCAACACCAGGAAGTCGCTCGAATGTCTCTGTTAACTCTCTAATTGCGCGTGGAAGCTTCATCATACAGTGGCTAGCCTACACTCTCTCTGCCACATTAGACAAGCAGCGAATCGCTTGTTACCCGCGTCCCATTTTTTTAGCGTTTGGAAGTTCTTGTACAAGGTGCACCCACGCTTCACTGCTCTGTGCAACTTCAACTGGCAGTGCCGGCACCACTGATTGTAACCACTCAGGTAGTTGCCGTGTTGTAATAAGCGAGTGCAGTAACGCTCTCCAGGATGGCTCCCACTCAGAGAGGGTTTCTTGTACTGAAACACCCAGCTCATCAAACCAGTGTGGCACAACTTCAATCAGTTGTTGTTCAAGTAAGTAGTAGATACTGACGGCGTTTTTTTCTACCAGTGAGTTCCAGATCTCTTGCCGCTCTGCAGCATCATCTGGTACTTCTCTATATCCAAGCATCGAAAACATGAGGTGCTGTAGCCCACTTGAAACACTTCTGAGGTGTGGTTCTCCGTTTGCATACGGTGCGTTCTCATCATCTGCTTTACAGTACATATCTGCGACCCAGGCAATGATCTGTTCAAGCTGCGTCACATTCAACTCAGCACCTTCATCTTCTTCTGAAACGAGCACTCGTGGGTGTATCGGCCCTTCAACTGGCCAGTACTGTGGTAGTATTCCTGCTTTTTGGCAGATGTACGGAAGTAAATTATCATGAACTTTACGGTTATGTGTTACTGCCCTGCCTGCCTCGTGAATAAACAACTCCCACAGTAACTTATTTTCTGAGACGACGTGCCTTCCCTGTGCTGTATTTATTTTTTCTGCCAGCGAGTACGCCACCATACCAGCTAACCAGCTGTGGGGAATAAATCTGGTGAGAATATTTGCGTTTTGTTCTGAAAGTGAGTAGCGTTTTGTATCAAAACTTTGATACTGCCATGCTTCACCACTAGCGTCTTTAACTTGTGGGATACACTGAATGATCCACTGAAAACCAATATAGGCGTCTGCCACACTCAGCTCTTTTGCCGCGTCAACCAGTGCGGTACCTGCAGCACGATCTTTTAGCTGCTCAGCCATCCACTCTGTTCTTTTGAGAATTTTTTCGCAGGCTTCAGGATCTGTGGCGTATAACTCACCAAACAAGTGCTCAAGGGTAACTGTTTCTGGTTGTGGGAGCTCTGCGGGGTTACTAGGATCAGGAAGTGGAGCATTCGCCCACTCTCTGAGGAGTGAAGCAAACAGAGGAACTACTTCTGTTCCTGGTCGTCTTCCGCTGTTTTCAAGTGTCGTAAGTGACATTAAAAACAGTATTATATCAGAAGAACTCACTTTTGCATACTAGGTGCGTATTTTGTAGGCACTATAACCCGAGTTTCTGGGCCACAACTGCCCAGACTGCACTCTCAACTGCTTCCCGTGAGACGCTGGCATCAATAACGTGCCACCGACCTCTTGTGTCTTCTTGTGCAAGCTCTAAGTATGCAGCACGCACTTTATCGTGAAAGCTGGTTCCTTCCATCTCCATTCTATTTGCTGTACCTGCTTCTTCTACTCTCTGCAAACCAACTTTCACTGATATATCTAGTAAGAAAGTTATATCTGGGTATGTATCTTTGGTTGATATTTCATTCAGTTTTTCGATCATATCTTTACCGAAGCCGCGCACCATACCTTGATACACAACACTACTATCTCGTGAGCGATCCATGAGCACTACTTTACCTGCTGCAAGTGATGGCAGAACAATTTCACGGTAGATCTGGGCGCGGGCAGCTTGAAACAGGAGTACTTCAGTTGTGTAGGCAATACCAACATTTTTAGCAGATAACACAACTTCACGGATCTGTTCACTAATGGTTGTGCCACCTGGTTCACGCAGAACGACCACATCTTTACCAGCTTTACTCAGTAAGTCCCTGAGGCGTACGATTTGGGTAGTTTTACCACCACCTTCTCCACCTTCAAAGGTAATCAGTGTTCCTGTTTTTTCTGACATGGAGTACTCCTTTTCACTCGTATCTACTGAGTTCTGCTAACACTGAATGTATCATGGCAGGCATTCCCATAATTTGGAAGACGATGACTCTTTGGCGCACTTCATCATCAAGGTTTTCAAGGTGTTTTCTCAGCTCATCAGAACCCAGTTTGAGCCAGATCTCAGGATCACTTTCTGCTAAAAGATAGATAAATTGATGATACACACCACCGCCGCCCATCTCCATGAAGATCTCAATTGAGTCTGTCATCCAGTTCTGAACATCAAGACTGAGCTCGACTTCCCTTTTGACTTCCCGCTCACCACGGGAGGCAACAAAGCCAGTTGTATGTATAGTCTGGAATGGACGATCTTCAGGTATAGAATAGTACTTTTTTTTGTACCACTCTTTGAATGAGTCTAGTGCCTCCTCTTTTCCAAACCCAAGGCCAAGTGCTTTTTCTTTGACACTTTTGAAGTGCCGAGAGTTCAGTGGTTTCCCCAAGTTCTCATCTGCAGCCGTTTCTATTTTTTGAATAGAGTCTGTACTGAAGAAGACAACATCTCTCCCTGCAAAGTACTCTTGTATGTCGGCTATTTTTTGATGAGCTTCGTGAACTGGATCTGCATTTTTATCTGATTCTCCATCTGTGGGACAGAGTAAAAACGGTGTTCCATCAGGCAAGTACCCGAGTAAGAGTGGCTCTCTCAGCTCGCCATCTCCATTACGGATGTGTGTTTCAAAGTACGAGAAGAGATCAAGTGCTGTGGTGAGCTTTTCAGGAATATGAGGGATCTGTGCCGCAAATGCTGGCCACTGCGAGAAGTCGTACTCACAGACAAGCTGCCAGTACATGAGTAGGGCTTTTCGTAAGCTATTTGAAGCGAAGACAACCGCTTCTGGCTGTGTGTCGCCAAACGGTGAGTGGTACTCTGGTTTTTTTTCTACCGACTGCTTCTCGGTTTCAACTCGCTGCCAAACTGCAGAAAGTTGTGCGCCGACTGATTCTCTATTGAGTGTTTTGTGCATAGTGACTCATTCACTAAACACAATATCTAGTATCTTTGCAAGTATTGAAATACAACATGGGGTGTGTGCTACAGTTTACCAGTTGTGCCAAAACCGCCGCGGTTTTCACTGCTAAAAGAGTCTTTTTCTGCGAGTTCTATACGAGTCATGGGCATGACAAGCAGCTGCGCAATCCGCTCACCGCGCGCAACCACAACTGGCGTATCAGAGAAATTAAAGAGTGCGGCTCTGTACTCATCAGCATCACCACGATAGTCATAGTCACCCACGCCAATGCCATTTATTAGTTGGAGCTTCTTTTTATGCAAGCTGCTGCGGGCAGCAATCAGTGCCCAGGTATTTTCTGGCAGTTCAAGAGCAATATTGAGCGGTACGTACGCAACTTCATGTGCTGGAATACTGACCTCTATGCGAGCATAGAGATCGAGTGCGGCTGCTCCGCTCGACTTATACTCAGGCAGTGGTAAGGTTGTATCGAAGCGTTTAATCCCGACTTTCATTCACCTGCTTTCTTCAAGCTATACTCTAAAAATAGTGTCCCCGACTCATTCAGTTTTTCTGTGCGTACCAGTGTTGCAGTTTGTATCCCCGCCTCATACGATGACTTCCACAGTAGAGTGCCAGCACCAAGCAAAAACGGCTCAACGGTAAGATACAGAGTGTCTACCAGGTGTGCCAGTAAAAACTGTGAGTACACCTCACTGCCACCACACACGGCAAGCTCTGTACAGCCCTCTGCGGCTAGTCGCTCTACAAGATCTTGTACGCTCTCACTGGTGTACTGAACTTCACTGTCAGGAATCTGCGCGTACGCAGCAGGCTTTGGTTTACTTGAAAGCACAAAACACTTTCTGCCAGGAAGCGCCCGCCCGATAGTTGCAAACGTAGTGCTGCCCATTACCAGCACTCCTGCCCGAAGCGTGTGCACTCTAAATAGTTTTTTATCTTCTCCACTCGTCCACTCAGTTGAAGAGACACTTGGATCACGAGCGATGTACCCATCAATACTCATGGCGGCGATTAAAAAAATATGCATATGGTTACTTCCACTCAAATAGCGGTTTGCTTGCTTTCTGTTCTAGCATTTGCAGTGTATTTGTCGTCGATTTAAGTGTATCCATCAACGTAGCGACGTATGGCCACGCATACGCCATGAAAAAGTTATACATGATGACAAGAAAAAGCAGCTGAAAGAGTACGCCGCCAATAGCTCGCGCCATCCCCGCAACAAGGTTTCGCCAAAAGATATCACTATATGATGCTGCATAGATTGATTTTGTCTCAGTCAACATATCTGGATCTGTTTGCATGGTGTGCCTTCCTATCCTTTATATCATACAGAACTTGCGCTACACTACAACTCTAACAACGCTATTCGTACTGTATCTATGTCTTCAAAATCGAAAATTATTAGTTCATATGACGCGATTCCTGACCTCGTTGCAAAGCACCGTGCTGCAGGTAAAAAAATCGTCTTAACGCAAGGTAGTTTTGACATGCTGCATATTGGCCATGGGCGGTACTTAACTGCTGCTAAAAAGTATGGTTCAGTTCTCTTTGTTGGTGTTGATAGCGACGAAAAAATTAAAGCGCGCAAAGGGCCAGAACGCCCGGTAGTACCAGAAACCGAACGAGTTGAAATGCTTTCGTATCTTTCTTGTGTTGATCACGTTGTCCTTAAACCGCACGCTGCCGCGAAGTGGCACCTTATTAAACTCATTCGCCCCGATGTGCTCATTGCCACCCTGGATACGTACTCTGCCGCACAGCTTCAGGAACTAAAAAAGCTCTGTGGTGAGATCGTTGTGCTTGAGCCACAAGCCACAACTTCAACCAGTGCAAAAATTCGCCGTGTACAGATTGGTGCGGCAAAAAAGATGACAACCGCCCTCTCAACAAAGTTAATTAAAGCGATTGAAGATGCGCTCGAAGAACTGAAGTAATATGCACACACTCCTTGCCTATGTTCCCGTACTGCACCAAGGGTACTACCACTTTTTTACGCACCTACCGGGCACAAAAAAGCTCTATCTTATTCCTTCAGAAATAGCAGCACAGTACACCCCTGTTCACAAAGAAATCCGGGCACTCTCTGAGGAGCGTATTCTTGAAGCAATTTCTAGCTGGCACATTTTTGAGAGTGTTGCGTTTATTACCAAAGAACACGCCCAGGAACTTTCTGCACAGAGAGCCCCACTCGTTATTTCAGATGAGCTTGTAAGTAAAGAGTTTTGCGCAGAGTGTGCACCAAACTGTCCCTGCACACCCACCAGTATCTTTTTGCGCTGGGATAGAGCTTCTGCTACCGCTGAGTACCTTCCGCATCCAGAAAGCACCCTCACTTTTCAGTCATTTTCTGATCAGTGGATGCAAGATGCAACACACGAAGGTCTACGCAGTTCAGATTGGTGGCGACAGGTTGGTGCGGTGCTTGTTAAAGATGGGCTCTGCCTGGCTTCTGTTCACAACACGCACCTTCCCACAGAGCAACAGCCCTACATCGACGGCGATGCTCGTGCACACTTTCATAAAGGAGATCACCTCGAACTCACAACTGCCATTCACGCTGAAGCAAAGCTCATTGCTGAAGCCGCAAAAAGTGGCACATCGCTTGAAGGCTGTGACCTGTACGTGACAGACTTTCCTTGCCCACCATGTGCCAAACTTATCGCCTTTGCAGGAATTAAAACAGTCTACTATCACAAAGGCTATGCAGTGCTTGATGGCGAATCTATCTTGCAGTCTCGGGGCGTAAAAATAATTCAGGTGCACGAGACAAACACACAGACATGAAAGTGTTTTACGCAGGCATTTGGCTCTTTTTACTGACGCTTTTTTTAGGACACTTCGCCTTAACTGGACAAGCTGTGTATGGTGATGGTATTGGCTACTACGCACATCTCCATAGCTGGTACATCGACCACGACTGGGACTCAACAAATGAGTACAAGCATATCTACTCTCCAGAGAATAATGCCCGGTTGCAGCCACTCTCAGCCGCCCAAGTTCAGATTGTGGGTACCTCACAAAGTGGCAGAGCACTCAATCACTACAGCACGGGAATGGCAGTGCTTTTGCTTCCTTGGTACGTGGCTGCAGACCTCTTTACCCGGTTCTACAACATGCTCGGTTTCAGTGAACTTTCTACAACCGGTTTTTCAGCCCAGTACCAACTATTCTGTGGCATTGGTGCAGTTTCTTTTGTTGTGCTTGGGCTGTACTTTCTTGAGAAGACACTTGAGCATCTGCAGTACTCTGTCTTTGTCTCCCGGCTAACTGTCGTGTGTGTGGTGGGCGGCACATCTCTGCTCTACTACGGAGGATTCGATGTCATTAACTCTCACTTTGGCTCATTTTTTGCAGCATCTGCATTCTTTTTTGTCTGTATAACTTGGCCAGAGTCGCTGAAGAAGTATGCGCTGCTCGGGGCACTTGCTGGCCTGGCACTCACTATTCGTATTCAAGATAGTTTGTTGCTTTTGCTGCCACTCGTGCACCTAACACGAACACACTCTCGGCACAAAGCTGCTGCTGTAACAGCTCTCAGTGCTGCATTTATTCTTGGCTCGCTACCGACGCTGTATCAGGTGCTTATGGTACTGCCACTTTCAGAACACACCTATCTCCGAGAAGTTCAGAATATTTGGACACACCAATCACCCTTTGGATTCTGGGGCAGTCTTTTTCATCCGGTAACAGGGCTTTTTACTCGCACGCCACTTGTTGGCGGAGCGTTTGCATACATTCTCTGGCTGCTATGGCATAAAAAATTACCACACTTTTTTATACTGCCACTCTGTTTTTTCGTGCTCCAGTACGTGATTATTAGTTTGCAAGGTGGCTGGCACGCTGCTGCATTTGGCGGCCGTATGTACATCTCATCGCTCTTTGTTTTTGCCCTTGCCGGA
Source organism: uncultured Pseudomonadales bacterium (assembly GCA_964394125.1). Taxonomy (GTDB): domain Bacteria; phylum Patescibacteriota; class Microgenomatia; order UBA1400; family PJMF01; genus OMIS01. The sequence continues at coordinate 17,683 of CAYMVN010000009.1, forward strand.
GCCGAAGGATGTACACAGCTTGAAAAAAAATACTCTCAAAAGTTTTTACTTGGTGTGGTGGCATTTGGGGTAGCGCTCACGTGTATTCTCTTCGTACAGTTTGTCTTGTTTGCCAAGCATACAGAGAATGATACCCTCGGCACTGAACAAAGAACACTCCTCAGAATTACGCGCGTTTTTTCCCAATTTTAATCTTGATCGGCTCATACTCTGGGTCATCAAGGTCAGGCATTACAAACTGTGCATGCAGATGCGCCACACTGCCAGCTGAGTAAGCACTCTTCCCAAACCGCAAAACAAGCCCACCTCCAGGTACGGTGAACTCTTGAACAGCCCACTGTGAAAGCGATATGAGCTCTGCTCCCGCTGCTGGGTCAAGCTCTGCAAGTGAAGCAACGTGTTTTTTAGCAATAAAAAGCAAGTGAATTTTAGTGTGCGCATACGGCCACTGGTTCTTCGTCACCAGCCAGTATTCACCTTCTTTGATGATCGGCTCTTTGTGATACAGCGAGAGATATTCAGGGCAAAACGGACAGTGCCCGGCAGCACTAATTTCCTCCATCTGCTGCTTTTGATCTTCATAGCGAGATCCTTCAACATCGACATTCCAATCTTGTGACACGGTGTTCCTTTTTGCTAGATCGCTACTGGTATATTTTTAATGCCTGGGTGAGGCGTGTAGTCACTCAACTCAAAATCTTCATGCCGAAATGAAAATAAATCAGTTTTCTGGGGGTTGAGGGTCATGGTTGGGAATGCTCGTGACTCTCTCTCTAGTATTTGGCGAACTGCATCAAGCTGATCAACATACAAATGTGCATCTGAAATAGTATGCACATACTCATATGGCTCAAGGCCCGTGGCACGAGCGATCATCATGAGTAGTGCTGCATACTGAATCATGTTGGCCGGCACACCCACTGGCACATCTCCAGAGCGTTGAAACATATGGAGTGATAGTTTATTTTCCACCACCCGGAGGTGCACCCATCCATGGCAGGGACACACCACTACCTTCTGGGTGCGACCGGTGACTCGAGACGTATACTGTGGCACCCATGGAGAAATAAAATGTGTGCGAAGCTGTGGCTCTTCTTTGATTTGTTGCACTATTGTCTTAAATTGATTAAAGTTTTCTCCCTCAGCAGTTGGAAAATCATGAAAGGCCGCTCCATATGAGCCGGGGCCGAGATCTCCTGTTTCTAGGCCTCTCTTTTTACACTTTGCTTCAGTTCCCCATGGCTCCCACCAGTAACAGCCGTATGATTCAAGTTGTTTCAGCGTTCGTGCCCCACCGATAAAACCAATAATTTCCGCAATCGCTTGTCGCCAAATAGTTACTTTGAGTCGCTCATTTTCTTTCGGGGCCAAGTTACGCTCCGTCAACATTGGGAAGCCATTATCCAGCCGGAATCGCATTGGCGCAGCTCCAAAGAGCATCAGCGCATCTACGCCTTGCTGAGAAGGAACCCGGACGCCCTCTTCCACAATTGTCCGTAATAATTGTTTGTATTGAGTATCAGCAGTACGCTCTGAAAATGGTTTCATGACGATTGTTATACCAAAACTACGTCTCGCTGCCTACCAGAAAATCTGCATAAAAAGAGCGTGGTAGAATACCACTATGACACGACCAGACACAGACACTTCTCGTTCACTTGGAGTAAGTGAACTGCAAGCAATCAATTCGCTGTTCACACAACAGTTGAAACTTTTAGGCTACTCGCAAGGAAGCATGGATAGATTAATTCAACATGTCGATACAGAAGCACAAGCACAGCTAATTCGAGAGTTCATTACCTCACTCGCAGAACAGAAAAATATTACGGAGCTTGTTGCAGCAGTAAAAGTTATTGCAGAACACGTCCCAGCACTTGCCCAGGCGCTTATTTTGAGCCTTGGAGATCTCAGTTTATTTGTAGCTGATTCTCAAAAAGCTGCTAGCAGACCAAAAGAAATTTCCATTGATGGAATATTGAAGCTCAGAGAGTTACCCTTCCCTGAGCTACTCGGACTACCAAGCGATGCGTTTATCTCCGTACAAGATGGCGCTTTTCATGTTGTATGGACACTAGTGGAGATCTGCATAGAAAAGATATGGACAGCCGATGATTGTATTGCACTTGCAAAGAAGTTAAGGGATGCGCAAACACATCAAAATTCTGTACATGCGAACGTAGGTAGAGAAAAAAGTCTCGACTTCAATAGACTTGAACTTCCATTCTACCAGCTACTTTTTAATAAAAAGCCAGAATATCAGGGATGGTTCTATCTCCACTATACGATAGGCAAACCTAGCTTAAACGAATTTATCAACGTACTAACTAAAAAGAAAAACTAAGTAACCTCACTGCTCACTCCAGCACGTACGGCACTTCACGTTTGAACTGTTGGCTGTGCACTCGCTCCAAGACAGCAGTAATAGTTTTTTTTGGGATATCTGCCAGCTCTCCAGCAATTTCGGCAGTAATTTCTGGTAATTTTACTCCTTCTATGAGCTGTACATATCGCCTACCGCCCGCTTCATCGACAAGCTGTTCAAGTACTCTATCGGCGTGTTCATACGAGAATCCCATCTCTGTTTCGTCTGTTTGCCCCTCCCACAAGCCTGCGCTGGGAGCTTTCTCAAGAAAGACTGCCGGCAACTCTACTAGAGTAACCAGCTGACGCACCTGTGTTTTATAGTACTGGTGAATTGGCTCAATATCGCTTGCGGCATCACCAAAACGAGTAAAGTAACCCAAAAATTCTTCCGACTTATTCTCTGTTCCACAGACCAAAGCGTCCAATTTTTTGGCAAAGTCATACACCACCATCATCCGTGCCCGAGCCATGATGTTACCTCTTCTGAACTCTTTTCCTTTGAGATCTGGAATCATCTGTTCTGCTGCGTCCACTAGAGGCTTGATGTTGATGATATGATAATTTTCTGCGGGAATGGCATTCCATTTCACGAGCGCTGCAGCATCTTCACTACTCTGTTTGTCATACGGCAGTGAAAGCGCAAAGACATTTTTTGCACCCAAAGCTTTCACCAAAAGTGTGGTGGATAGTGCAGAATCTATCCCTCCAGAAACTGCGATCAGAGCATGTTTCTTGCCATGTTGCGCATAGATAGTGCGCAAAAACTGAACACATTTTGTGATTTGCTCTTCTGGATGCTTAAATGTGAGTGGCATGTTCTCCTTTGTGCTCAGTGTGTGCGTGAGTAGCTCAGATACTAAGCTAGATCAGAGCAAGTAGCAAGTAGGTTGCGGAAGTTTGCGCTTTATAGGTGAGTGTTTTATACTGGGTGATACTGGCAAGAAAATATTGAAAGATTAACGTTTATGGCAGGAGAAAATGAGAGATCTGGTGTGATGAGATGGGTTGTGAATGCAGCCAAAGGTCTGGCTGATTCCGCTGTAGAAACTTTAGCAAGGGCAGGTGATGCTGCAGCACCAGGCGTCGTGGATGCTAGAAAACAAGTACTCGGGGGAACTGGAGCAAGTCCAGCGACTTTTCGTGAGAAGCCACCAGAAACAAAAAATGAAGCAGCAATGCATAGGCTTACAGCCCCAAGTGTGCAGTCAGACACAACAACTAAACCTGACGCATCAAATAATACCCCAAGTAACAGTGATGTGCTAAGAAGATAAATTAAGACTCACAGAGTATTTTTCGCTGCATACAGCTTGTGCTTAAAGATGTATTCAGCAACTGCGGGCTTTACGAGCCTGTCGAGCGGCTTGTTTGCAGCCACAGCAGCGCGAACTTCACTTGACGAGATCTGCACTGGCTCTACTCCACTCAGCAAAGTCATGCCTGGATACAACGGCGTTACCGGATATCCTGCCCGTGGATACACAAAAACAGGAAACTGTGCAAGTAAGTCTCTGTAGTGTTCCCACTCCGAGAATCTGGCCAGGTTGTCTGAACCAATGACAAAAGAAAAGGTATGCTGTTGGTAAATGGCAGCCAGTGTGCTCAGTGTTTCATACGTTCTGCTGGTGCCCTGTGTAAATAACTCGAATGTCTCGATCCGCTGGTGTTTTTCTTTTACAAGCTCAAGCATGGCAAGGCGGTGTTCTCTGGGAAGAAAGTGTTTCTCAAAGGCGTGTTCTCCAACTGGCAGAAACCACACTCTGTCTGCAATAGACTGCGCAAGAAGTGCAGCAGCAATTGCGCTGTGCCCGAGGTGCGGTGGATCAAACGTGCCACCAAAGAGCGTTATGTTCATGGAGAGTTGGTACTACTTCTTCTTGCTTGCTGCCTTCTTCGGAGCTTTTTTAACCGTTTTCTTTGCTGTCTTTTTAGCAGGCTTCTTTGCTTTTTCTTCTTTTACCGGATACTTTGCTGCACGCAACTTTTTTCTCTCTTCACGTGCGGCTTTTTGTTCTGCCCACTCTTCTGGAGTGACAATTAGTCCTGGCTCAGGTTTTTTCCAACTTGCCCAGTCGCACTCTGGATATCGCTTGCAACCAAAGAAGTCTTTGCCCCATCGTGACTTTCGGGCAATCACGGCACCGGTGTGACAGAGTGGACACAGTACCCCCTCAACAGTCTCGACAATATTTTCAGTGTACTTACACTCCGGATATCTGCTGCAACTCTTGAACTTTCCAAACCGTCCATCACGGATAACAACTTCTCCCTTTGCATCGGCACTATCACCACAAAGTGGGCACGGTACTCCAGTTTTTTCTACCGGAACTTGCGCGCGGTCTGCCGTTTGCGACTCTTCGATCTTGGCGTGGAACGGTGTGTAGAACTGGCGAACCACCTTCACCCACTCTTTCTCTCCTCTAGAGATACTATCGAGATTCTCTTCCATCTCTGCCGTGAATTGATACTCCATAAACATCGGGAAGTGCTGCATCAAAAAGTCAGTGACGGTCATACCAATTGCTGTTGCAACAAACCGTTTGGCGTCTCTGGCAACATAGCCACGATCTTCGATAACCGAGATAATACTTGCGTAGGTACTCGGACGGCCGATTCCTAACCGTTCAAGCTCTTTCACGAGTGAAGCATCATTAAATCGTGCGGGTGGTTGCGTAAATTTTTGTGCTGCTGCATGTTGTACATACGAAAGTTCTTGCTCGACTTCCACTGCTGGCAAAATGACGTCTTCTCTATCTGGGAACAAGCGTAGCCAACCATCAAACTTGAGCACTGAACCACTTGCTCTGAGCGTCACGTTCAGCGAAGCAAGATCACCGTGAACAGTTACAACAGTTTGGTCATACACTGCTGCAGGAAGTTGACTAGCCAAAAATCTTCGCCAGATAAGATCATATAATCTGCCGTGGCGTTCAGTCATTTTTCCACCCATTGCAGCGACACTGTGCCCGGAAATCTTTACATCAGTCACTCTAATTGCTTCGTGAGCTTCTTGTGCATTCTTCGATTTATTTGCGAAGTGTCTTGGCTTATCAAGCACGTATGCAGCACCGAGTTCAGTTTGAATGTACTCGCGCGCCATCTCAAGTGATTGTTGGGACAAGTTAACCGCGTCAGTACGATGGTAGGTTATGAGGCCCTCTTCGTAGAGCTCTTGTGCAATCCGCATTGTTTGCTTACTACTCATGCCCATCGAGTTTGCAGCTGCTTGTTGCAAAGTTGAGGTGGTAAAAGGAGGAAAACTATTTCTCTGTCGCTCTTTTTTCTCTACGTGTCGCACGGTATATGTGCCAGCTGGTAATTCTTCAATAACAAGTGTGACATCACTTTCTGCTGTTGGTTCATACTTTTTGCCATTTACTTCACTAACGCGAGCAACGATGACCCCGTCTGGAAGTTCGTCTGAAACTTTATTATCAACAAACACTGCCTGAGAAACTGCACCTGCTGAGCAGTTGAGGGCAACGTCAACTTCCCAGTACTCTTCTGGCTTAAAGGCAGCAATTTCGCGTTCGCGCTCAACGATGAGCCGCACGGCTACAGACTGGACACGTCCTGCGGAAAGTCCTCGGCGAATTTTTTTCCAGAGCACCGGAGAAACCTCGTAACCCACCAAACGGTCTACGATTCTTCGTGCTTGTTGCGCATTAACGAGATCCATATTGAGTGTAGAAGGATGAGAGATAGCCTCTGTCACCGCTTGTTTTGTGATCTCATGAAAGGTTGCTCGCTTAAACTTCTCAGGCGAAACACTGGTGAGAATCTCCGCTAAGTGCCACGCAATTGCTTCACCTTCACGGTCAGGGTCAGTTGCGAGATAGACAATATCAGCACCAGAAGCGAGTTTTTTTAGAACTGAGATCACCTTCTTTTTGTCATCACTGACTTCGTATGAAGGTTTGAAATTATCTGCTACATCAACCCCGACTTCTTTTCTTGGCAAGTCTCTGATGTGCCCAACTGAAGCCTCGATAGCGAAACCACTCCCGAGGTAACTTTTCAGTTTACGTGCTTTTGTGGGAGACTCAACAATGACAAGGTTCATGAGTGTAGACTATACAAGACGTTACCAGTTTAATCAATTTTTAATTTACAGGCTCAGATTTTCTTAATCCTACTTGTTCAAAGTACTTCTTTGCTTCTTCAGGATTGTGCAGTAAAAAGAAACCAAAGTGTTCCTGCGCTTCACTATTTTCTATAGAAGGATCACTACAACAAACTATTCGACCTGCTATGAACTGCTTTTCAGCAGGTGAGTAACCATTTATTGTACTGTAGTCGATAATATCTTTTTGGTTTGCAGCTGCAACAGCAAAATAGAGCTCTAAGTTTTTAGAGAACTGCTCTGCCAAGCTGCCAGTTGTGAGGTACGCTACCAAGGCTTCTGTCGAGATATGATCTTTTTCTTGATCAAATGGCAGTGTTTTTTTTAGATCTTCTGGCAGTGATTCCCAGACTGACCGCACCAATCGGTATGCTTTCAAGTTAAAGAGTCCGTGGGATGCTCGCTCGTCATGTGCTTGCAGAACTGCATTCAGCTGCGCTTTAATCTCTCCTGAAATTGTTGCGTCTACAACACAAGCATGCACTCTGCCAGAGTTAAAGAACTCAGTATAGACTGCTTCCTGAATCCCTCTGAGAATTGCGTCATCTCGAATTGAGTACTTAGCAGCAAGTTGGTTAAAATGAACTTCATATGCTTCATGTAACCAGGGATACTCGGTAATATAGCTAGCTGTATCCTTATACCCGACAACAGAACAACCGCCTAGCTCTGAGACTCCACCCAAGACTGCTCTCATTTCTGTGTACCACTGATGATCTCTTATTCCAGTCGCAGTTTCAGAACTTGGAGGTGAGGTATCTCCACCCAGAAGCGATAGCGAAAATAGTAACATACACAGATACAGTTTAATATTCACTGTACTGAGCTGTCGTTCATTACTTTGTGGCGGCGGAGCATCCATCATACTGCATACACATAGTACCTTATTATGGACACACCTGCCATGTCTGCTGTTGTTTTATCACGCTGCCTGAAAGTTCTAGGTAGCTCAGTGCAGCACTGCACTCTGCGCTACTGCATGAGAGCGTGGCAGCAATCTGCGAAGTGCTCTGCCCGCCACCTTCGCTGAGTAAGCTCAAGATTCTCGCTTGCAGTGGTTCTACACTTATCTCGGTGTTCTCTTCAGATTGCTCACAACGAGCAGTTGTTCTCTGTGGCTCGTACCCACACGCTGCAAAGACATCACTCCCAGAATCAACTAACACTGCACCTTCATTTACCAGTGTTTTTGTGCCCACACTGTAGTGGCTTGTAATCGGGCTTGGCACCGCACACACGACTCTTCCTGCCTCTCCGGCGCACGTAGCCGTAATATGCGAGCCACTCTTGTCGCCAGCTTCTGTAACCACTACTGCTGCACTCATTCCAGCCACGATCATGTTTCGGGCTGGGAAGTTTCCTCTCGTTGGCCGCACTTGCGGTGAGAATGGAGATATGCAGCTCATTCCTCTAGACAAACAGTGCTCAAAAAACAACTT
>CAYMVN010000010.1:0-24642 GCA_964394125.1 uncultured Pseudomonadales bacterium
CCCGGTCAATTTCATCTAAGAGAAAAATTGGGTTGCGCACGCCAGCTTCACAGACACCTTTAATAATTCTGCCTGGATCATTTTCGATGTGCAGCCGAGTGCTTCCCCGCAGTTCTGCTGATGAGCCCATACCACCAAAGGGAATACGGACGATCTGACGCTCCAAAGCCTCTGCAAGCGAGTAGGCAAATGTTGTCTTACCCGTACCTACTAAACCAACAAGGAGCAACACCGGGGCGCGAAACTCTGCGTCACCAAGGGTATCACTGCGCAACTTTAAGACCGAGATATACTCAAGGAATCTATTTTTAACGTCGTACATACCAAAGTGATGCTTATCAAACACTTCTTTTGCTTTTTGAATATCCAGGTTATCTTTACTTTCTTTTTCCCAAGGAATCTTCAGTACCCACTCGATGTAGCGAGACACTTTTTCGTACTTTTCGTCATAGCTACCGAGCGCAACCGATCGCTCAAGTGCAACAATGTCTTTCTCAATTTTAAGGCGCATCTCTTCAGGCAGCGTTGCCGCGGCAACTTTCGTCTTCAGCTCCTGAATTTCTTGCTCGAGGATTAGTTTGTAGTCACTCATGTATTTTGCTCCACTGCCAATAACTGTTCTTTTGTTAACAGCCCTTGTTTTGCGCCAAAGTGTTGAATCACTGCCGATGCGTTTGCCACTCCCCATGCCTCAGCACGGTGAGCTGAAAATCCTGACAGCTTGGCACTAATATAGCCTGCTGCAAAAGCATCTCCTGCGCCGGTATCATCAACAGAACGCACTTGGCTACTTTGAAAGACTCTCGGCTCAGCTGTGTGCCTTAGGTAGATACAGCCGCCATTTTTACCATCGGTAACGATAATTTCTGCCACACTGTTGCGGAGCTCGTCGTGTAATAACTCTATGCTCAACCATTCTTCCTTGTTCAAAAAGAGAGCTTGGCAAACAAGCTCATCTGGTCTCATTGCTCCTGACTTCAAGAGCTCTAGTTCGTGTTTCCCCGGATTCCAAGAGAGGCTCAGCCCATGTGCCCTTACAACTTCTGCAATCATTTTTAAAGTTGCAGCACGACCACCAATGCTTGAGAGATGAATCCAACGAGATTGTTTGAGTGCCCGGAGTGGGATATCTTGTGGATCAAGCTGGGCGGCAGCCCCACGATGTACTAAGATTGTTCTTCCTCCATCTTCACCAACCAAGACAATTGAACCACCAGTCTGTTCTTTGCGCTCTTGAATAACAAAGTTTGTACCAACGTACTCGGCGTGCAAGTTTTCAAGAACAAGTTGCGAGAAAACATCTTTGCCAGTTTCAGTTACAACTCCAACACTAAAACCTGCCCGGGCGAATGCCACAGCAGTGTTGCTCGCGCCACCACCAGTGAAGATCTCGAATGAGTCGGCGTCTACTTTATCACCATACAGCTGACACAGCTTTACACCTTCAGGCGAGTTTTGAAGTTCAAAGGCTTTTGAAGTCACAAAGATATCAACAACAGCCGAGCCAATGGTTACAATATCCTGCATACTACAATAGTATCTTATTTTCGGGAAAGCGGGTAGAACTGCATTTGTTTTAAGCGCGCTGTGGCAAGTTACAGCGATCATGCAGTTCTGCTTCAAACGTCTGCACTGCAGCAGTTAATTCATCAAGATTTGTGACAATCTTGTACACTTCTCTTTCTTTTTCACCAACAAAGAAGTGTTTTTCTATCGTTGCCATCACTTCACGCCAGAATTCTCCGTACAAAATAAGTGGCTTATGATTTCCATAGTGCAAGTGTGCCAAGAGCCAGGCTGTTGCCCACTCGCTGAGGGTTCCCGTTCCTCCTTGCATGCAAACATAGGCGTCAGCTTGCTCCATGAGTCCGAACATACGCTCAACATAATTTGCGGTTTTAATCTCGAGATCGGTCTTGTTTCCGGTGTACTGACCTTCAAACTCTGGCATGTCGACAGGTTGAAAGGTGACAGAGATGGTCTTGCCCTGTGCTGACTGTGCGCCCAGCGTTGCAGCTGCCATTACGCCAGGCCCACCACCGTCAACGATGGTCTTTCCCATACTCGCTAAGTGTTGGGCAATCTTGAATGTTTCCTGATACAACGGATGGTTTTCATCTACATCTGCGCTACCGTAGATCGCGATGCGATCTATCGAACAAAATTGTTTGATTTTTGGAATGGTAATTGATCTTTTCATATAACTTTCTTCTCCAGCTTTTGAGCTGCTGCTACGAGTTCTTCAGGTTCCTTTGCACACCACAGTGAGCTCCCGATGGCAACACTAGTTGCACCGGCATCATGAATCATCTTGATTACCTCATCTGAGACTCCACCGTCAATAATAATTTCCAGTTCTCTGTTTTTCTGCTGTGCGAGTGTGCGGAGTTCAGCAACTTTATCAAGCACTGTAGGATGGAACTGCTGCCCTTGATAGCCAGCTTCTACGGCCATGAGCAGTACGATATCAAGATTATTCCATGCTGCTTCATCAATTTCTTCTACTGGTGTGAACAGGTCGAGTGCCAGGCCTGCCTTCCAGCCTTGTTTCTGGACTTCTTCAACAAAAAATGACTGATTCGACATGCGCTCAATTTGACCAATGAGTGCTCGGACAGGCATCACGTCTTTGACTGCTACAAGCTCTAACACGTAGTCGAGTGGCTCTTCTGCCATGATGTGAAAATCAAGCGAGAGCTCAGCAAAGTTAAACTCAACGAGGTCGAGTGGCGCAACCGTTAAGTTGTCGGCAAAGATTCCATCAATCACATCAATGTGTACGGTCTCTATCTCAGGGAGCGCTTGCGCCTCACTCAGCTGGCGTGCTACAACATCGAGTGAATCTGATAGAATAGCTGGATATACCTGCATTTTTTCCTTAGTATTTTTTAGTTACTCTAACTGTGAAACGCGCCGTACGTGGCGCTGTTCTGAAGAAGGGACACTCTCTAGAAACGTCCGCACAAGTTCTCGTGCTGTTTCTAGTGATACTTCATCTGCACCAAGTGCGAGTACGTTTGCATGATTATGCTCTCTGGCCAGACGTGTTGTTTCTGGTGTAACAGTACAAACCGCTCGAATCTTTGCTTGTTTGTTCGCTGCGATACACATGCCCGCACCAGTCCTGCAAAGGAGAATCCCCAGCGCATTTTCTTGAACTGCCACCTGTTTTGCAACCTCGATAGCGAACTGCGGATAGTCGTCGAGTTGCTCAAGTGTATAGGCACCGCAATCAGTTACCGCGTACCCAAGTGACTGAAGATACTCACTCAGCTGCTTTTTGTACTCAAAGCCGCCATGATCTGCGCCAATAAAGATAGGGGGATGGGTGTGTGCACTCATATACCAAGTTCTGCTCTTGCAGCAGCGTCCATCATATCAGGAATCCATGGTGGATCAAAGGTCAAGTCGATGGTGACCTGCTTGAATACGTCGAAGTTTGGAATTGTTCTGAGTGACTCGCGGATCTTTGACTCGAAGATGTGAATGAGTGGGCAGCCCGGTGTAGTCAGTGTCATGGTGATGTGAACTCGCGGTTCACTGCCAGATTCAGTCTGTACCAACTTTGCTTCCACAGCATAGATAAGCCCCAGACTGACGATATCGATATTGAGTTCTGGGTCAATCACGGTGCTAAGACAGGCACGGACTTGTTGCTCTAAAGCCTTCTCTTCCATGGTTCGATTGTAACATCACTTCCCCTGAGGTGTCTGCACAAAAAAAGCCTCCGTACACTGTACGGAGGCTTTCCAATCTCAAAGTAACAAGCTTATGCCTTCTTAAGAACTGGCATACTGGTGCGCTTGGTTTCCATAACAGTGTAACCTGCTGGAACTGCATCTAGTGCACCTGCGCGGACAGCACGTGCAAAAAAGTAAATTGTTTGCACTCTACCGTTTTTAAGGGTCACTTGCTGTGTGTGCAAGTAATAAGTTTGACCTTTGGCATTGGTATAACTGTATGCCATAGTTACTCCTTTTTCCTCTTACTTGTGTAAGAGATATTTTTCTACTTTTACTGACGTTCTAGCTTTGTAGTACACGTCTGCTGCCTACTATACTTGCCCTTGAGGTACACTTCAAGAAGCAAATAGCCACTCTCCAGAGACAACTACTTCTTTGCTTCTGGCTTACTGAGCATGCCTTTTAAGATCTCACTCTGCAATACCTCACCCTTTGTTTGTGCGGTACTGACAATGACTTCAAGTGGAAGCTTGTCTGCTGAGATTGCAGCACTACCAACGAAACCACCTTTTCCAGCACTCAGCACGAATGCTTGTGTCAGATCATCACCATTTGGTGAGCGCATCCAGACAACGTACGGAGTCTCTTTTTCTGGAAGGTCTGCTGTAACACTAAAGATCACTTTATTGTCCTGGATCTCATATCTAATACTGCCGCGTCCCATCTGTTCTGGAGAAACAGTTTCACTGAGCTTTAATGGACTGGTTGTGACATCAGCACCACCTACTAACATTTTTTGTGCATCTTGAGTGCTCAACTTTTCGATTGCGATGTCCTCACCATACTGTGAATTTGCAGCAGAGCGTTCAGTCTTAAGTGCATACCAGCGGTACACTAAAAAGAATACAATGCCCACGACAATGAGTGGAAATATATATGGAGTAAAACGTTTCATAGGCCCCTTTTATTGTTTAGTACTATCACCCTGTTGTTTGAGAAGAGACTCGACAGTTGCGGACAACTGAGGGGCAGCAGTCTTTCTTCCATTTACAAAGAATGTTGGTGTCGCTTCTACGCGTACACTATTTCCTAATTCTTGATCTTTTTTGACAGCTTCAAGAGTAGTTTGTGTCTCTATTCTCTCTAAGAATGCACGCTTGTCAAGCTTTAAGTTTTCCGCATAGGTAGCAAACTGAGCCAGGAGCTCTTCTTTCTTGGTTATTTGTGCCCATTCATTCTGGTTTGTGAAGAGTAGATGATGGAACTCCCAGAACTTACCAAAGCTCAGTGCCGCCTCAGAGGCTTGTGCTGCAAGCAGCGCATTTGGATGAATATTTTGTAGTGGATAGTGTCGATAAACGAACCTAATTGAATCGCCTTTATCCTTCAATAACTGTTGCACCAAAGGCTCGACATTGCCGCACGCTGGACACTCGAAGTCACTAAACTCGACAATCGTTATGGGAGCAGTTTCTGAACCAAGTTGTTTGGTTGCACCACTGGCAAGAGAAGCTTGCTGTTCGGTAGTAAGAGCATCAGTGTTTGAGGTTGAAGCAGATGGATCAGCAAAAAAGAATGCAACACCAAAAATAAGCACGATTGTTCCTAAAACTGTCCCAATAAGGAGTGGTAAATTTTTCATGCTGAGCTTCCTTCTTTATTCTTGCGGCCACACCTGTTTATTCAGCTCGGTATCAAATACTTTAATTGCCATTGTTGGGCAACTCTGTGCAGCGAGTAACTTCATTTCGTCATCAGCACCGTCTTGAGAGATCACTTTTGCGATCTGCTCTTCATCGAGCTGAAAAACACCAGGAGCGACAGCAACACAACTTCCAGCACTAATACACTTATCGCGGATCACTTCGACACGATACTTACCGATTACTTGTGTTTGATGTGTCCCGGTGATTGTTTTGGCTGGTTCGTTTGTGCTCATACTTGCATTCCTTCTGTAAGTTGATTGTACTAGATTAAAAAAACTTTTCATGATGAATCTGCGGCCCAGGAATCTGTGCAGCGGCAAGAATATCGAGCGACTCATGCACCATTGCGGTGTTTCCACACAGATAATAGCCTGCAGTTACCGGCTTTTCAAGCGCGGTTAAGAGATCAGTGACCCGTCCTTTATCTAGCGGCCAGTCTTCTCTTGGTTGAGAGAGAATTATCTTACTCTTAAACTGAGGAAAGTTCTTAGCAAGCTCTTGAAATTCGAGCCCCCAAAAGAGATCTTCCTCATGGCGCAAACCCCAGTACAACGTCAGTGGACGAGGATCATTTTTCACTTGCAGTTCGTCGAGAATCATTGAGCGGAACGGGGCAATTCCCGACCCAGTAGCAATACAATAGCGAGCAGTTTCAGCAGTGTTTTCAATACAAAACGAGCCCAGCGGGGCTAACACCTGCACTGACTCACCCAGCTGTACATTCTCAAGATATGTCGTGCCTAAACCATGATGTGACACATCTACTAGTAACTCAAATCCATGTTCGATAGCCGGTGAAGAGCAAATTGAGTACGAACGGCGTGCTCCATTTTCTGAAATTCTAATTGAGACATACTGGCCCGCTACAAACGAGAGCTGGTAGGGCTCAGAAAGTTCAAAAGTAAAGTGAATATACTTTGGTGCTACTTGGCGCTTCTCTTGTAACTTGGCGGTAAATTGTTGTGGTCTTGGGAGTTGCATATCTTCACTATAGTACTTGCTCTTGCCACTTCCGTCCATACCATAACCCGAGTGCCAGCTTTGCGATTGCTGTGTACTCTTCAGTTCGTGTGCAGAAAGAGCTGGTAATAACGCCGATCATTCCCAGTGAGTGTTTGATGTTTTCGATACCTGTCAGCGCACTCACCACCGGGCCCATCTCACCACCTTCTCGAATCTTTTGAGCAAATACTTCAGGAACTTTGAATCGTGCACCGTTACTTTCGTAGTACTCGCCTGATTGATCTACCACGACAGCCCAGACAGTAGACCAGAGTTCACCATCACGAGACTCAACACCGCCCTCAAGGCCAATTCCGAGTACAACCGGAGGCTGTTCAGTAGCTTGGTTTTGCTGCAGTTTTTGCAGCCCTGCTTCTAGCACAGCCTGAGCGCGGTTGCGCGCCCCGGTTCGTGTCTCGGTATCAGACATCGGTTGCTCGTGAATCCCGCTGGGGACAGCGATTCCTTCAATTACAACACCGGGCCACTGGGCACGGGTAGCATCAATAACTGCTTGTATTTTTATTGGGTTTGTTGAGCCGATGAAGATGTTCATAGATGCATTACTTTGTTCGCTCTGCTTTCAGATCATCCATCATCTGTAAAATTGATGCATGAGCATCAGGATGCAGCACATCTACTGGTGCTACTTTTTGTTGCTCGTGTGTACGGAGCGCATGCGTTGCAATCTTCTGAGCAGCTCTTTTATCTACTCTAGTTAATGAACTTGCTTGTTCTGGTGATTTTGACATGTGCTCCTTTTTAGTTTGTTACTACACTACTTTGCAAAATACCTTTCTTAATTGCACTCAAACTCAGCATCAGACACTTCACTCTGCCGTAGGCAATCGGAGTTTGTAGTCCGAGGAGTTCTTCCATGCTGTGCGCATCAAGCTCAAGCACCGCTTGTTTTGTCATGCCCTTAATTTTTTCTGAAAGTAAGCTCATTCCTGCCTGGCTAATGGCACAACCGTTGCCTTGCCAGCCCACTGCCGCAATCGTTGCATCACCCGCAAACTGTAGTTCAACCGTAATGTCATCACCACACGACGCGTTCGTTTCTGTTACCACCACAGCCGGATGAGCTAGCGGCTGCTTGTTTTGTGGATTCTTGAGCTCATCTAAGATGATTGCTTGATAGAGATCTGACATATCGTTATGAACCAAACACTTCAGCTACTTTTGCGAGTGCCTGCACCAGCACATCAATGTCTTCTTTCGCCGTGTACACAGAAAAACTAACCCTCACACTTGCTTGCCACCCAAAGTTGGTGTGCAGCGGCATCGTGCAGTGGTGCCCACTGCGCACAGCAACGCCCTCACTATCCAGCACCTGCGCCACATCATGTGCGTGCACTCCCTCATACACAAAGCTCACTGAACCAACGCGCACAGTGTCAGCTCCATATTTTTGAAGCGGACCAATGATCGTTACTGCGGGTATCTTTGAAAGTTGTTCAAGTGCGTACTCTACCAGTTCTCGGTCGTGTGCTTGCACGTTTTCCATGCCGAGATTTCTGAGATACGAGCACGCTGCTGCCAAACCAGCTGCGCTGGCAACATCAGGAGTTCCTGGGGTGAATCGTTCTGAAAGTGACTCAGCAAAAGTGGTTGTCTCACAGCTGACGGTTGCAATCATACCGCCACCAAACAGCCACGGCTGCACTTGCCCACAAGCTAACAGTTCTTGTTTTACAATGAGCCCACCAACACCCATCGGGCCGAGCATTTTGTGCCCACTAAAGGCAAAGAAGTCTACCGCGAGCGATGCAAAGTTAATTGGAATGTGCGGAGCCGATTGCGCTCCGTCTAGGCAGATTCGTGGACGATTTACTGCTGTAAATTGAGCATGCACTCTCTCTACAAGCTCGGCAACGGGCACGAGTGTACCGAGTGCATTTGAAACGTGCGCCACTGCAATCAGCTTGATCTTTGTGTCGTACTTTTTTAACACGTCAGAAAAATTTTCAAGATCAATTCTGCCGTCGGCCGTGAGCTTGATGCACACCACACGAGCGTTTTTTCGCGCAGCAAGTCGTTGCCACGGCACGATGTTTGCGTGATGCTCAAGAATCGTTGTGAGAATGACATCACCCTCGTGAATGTTTGTCTCTCCCCACCCATATGCCACACCATTGAGCGCTTCGGTCGTGTTTCTGGTGAGGATAAGCTCATCAGGCTGTGCGCCAAAAAAGTGGGCAACTGCGGCTCTGCTTGTTTCCCAAACATGCGTGCTTCTATCAGAAAGTTTGTGCACCCCACGATGCACATTTGCATTTGCAGTTGTGTAGTACTGAGTGATGGCATCGATCACAGCGTGTGGTTTTTGGCTGGTTGCGGCGTTGTCTAAGTACACGAGACGCTGCTCAGCTGGCTGGCTGAAAATTGGGAAGTCTTGTCGCACTCTTTTTGGATCAAACATGCTTGTATTGTACCGCACTTTTTGCCGTTTAGCCCTGTTCGAGAAATCCGGCTACGATGAGCTCTTCTGCGAGCCGCTGTGAAAGCCCTCTGCTCTGTAAGTAAAAAATCTGACTCTCTGGAATGTGCGAGATACTGGCAGCGTGCGAACACTTCACATCATCGGTAAGAATCTCTAGATCAGGGATAGCTTCAGCAGTTGCGGTGTCGGATAACAGTAAAATTCGCTCGGTTAAAAATGCATTTGTATCTGGGCAGTTTTTGGCGACACTAATTCGCCCCGCAAAGCTCATTCGGGCAGTGTCTCGTGCTACACCTTTGAGTGTTGTCTCCGAGTACGTGTGGGCTGCCTCGTGAAAAATCCCCACTTGCAGCACTACTTTTTCTGCCTGTTCAGCAGTAAAGACTCCTGAAATATGCGCCCGTGCCCCTTCGCCCACTAAGTGCACTTCATACTCCCCTGGCTCAGTTAACACCAAGGTTTTTTCTTCATTTTTTTCGATGGTAAACAGTATTTTTTTTGACATGGCAGCTATCCAATGCTCCCTTCCATCTCGTGATCGATGAGGCGATTCATCTCGACGGCATACTCAAAAGGAAGTTTCTTCACCAGATCATCTATAAATCCGTGCACCACCATCTTACGAGCATCTTCTTCAGTCACGCCGCGGCTCATTAAGTAGAACAACTGATCATCACCAATTTTAGAAACGGTTGCTTCGTGCTGCACAGCAATGCGAGAGTTAAAGATTCTATCAACCGGATAGGTGTCAGAACGAGAGTGGCTGTCTAACAGCAGTGCATCACAGATAACGGTGTTACTGCTCTCATAGGCATGCGGACCCACGTTCACGAGTCCACGGTAACTGGTTCTTCCGCCATCTTTTGAAATTGATTTTGAGATAATTGTTGAACTCGTATACGGCGCTAAATGGATAGCTTTCGAGCCAGTGTCTTGATGCTGTCCTGCTCCTGCCAGTGCCATGCTGAGTGTCTCGCCAGTAGCTCCTTTGCCAGCTAAAACAAAGCCAGGATACTTCATGGTTAACTTTGAGCCCATATTAAAGTCGGTCCAGATCATCTTGCCTTCTTCTTCAACGCGTGCTCGTTTTGTAACTAAGTTGTAGACATTTTTGTACCAGTTCTGAATGGTAGTGTACTGACAGCGTGCACCTTTTTTTACGAAGATCTCAACAACAGCAGAGTGCAGTGAACCACTACTAAATTGAGGCGCGGTACAGCCTTCAATGTAGTGCACACTGGCACCTTCATCGACAATAATCAGGGTTCGTTCAAACTGACCCGCATTCTCAGAGTTAATTCTAAAGTACGTCTGGAGCGGCATGCGCACCGTCACACCTTTGGGAACATACACAAACGAGCCACCCGACCAAGTTGCCGTATTGAGTGCAGAAAACTTGTTATCTCCACTCGGGATGAGGGTGCCGAAGTACTCTTTTACGAGCTCAGGATACTGGCGCAACCCATCGTCCATCGATAGAAAGATAACTCCGTCTTTAGCGAAAACTTCTCTGAGTGAGCCGTACACAACTTCACTGTCATACTGCGCTTTCACTCCAGCCAAGACTGCTCGCTCTGCTTCAGGAATACCGAGCCGCTCGAACGTTTCGCGAACATCTTTCGGGACATCTTCCCATGACTTTGCTTGAGCATCTGTAGGGCGCAGGTAGTAGTGAATTTTTTCGTACTCGATGGCAGAGAGATCGCCACCCCAATTTGGCGTTGGTTTAGCGAGAAACTGTTCATACGCTATAAGGCGTTTCTGCAACATCCAATCTGGTTCTTCTTTGATGTGCGAAATCTCTTCAACAACCTGTTTGGTTAATCCAGGCTTAGTAATGTGTGCATAGCCACTCGTTGAAAATGAGTATCCATGCTCGTACTCGTCGGGCTGAGACTCAAAAGTTGTTGTGTGTTTTTGTGCGAAACGAGCCATAGAAAACTTTACGTGTCTGCGTTCTCAACCATTTTTCTGATAAATCCCGTTGCGTTACCGGCGAATCCAAAGTCATAGGCGTCAAACTCTGCTGGTGTAATCCAGGCGAAGTCGGAGTGCTCGTCACTGATCAGAACATCTTGCGGTGCAGAATCGTCAGGAAGTGCAACCTGCCAACCCACAATACTGGTGTAGATCTGTGTTGCGGCGGCAAAATAACTACCGATGTACACACTTTTCAGCGGGGTAGTTTCTGAAATAGAAATGCCAGTCTCTTCAAAGATTTCTCTGAAAATATCGGCTCTGTGTGGGTCACGGATATCGGCTGAAGTGTCGGTTGGCCACTCAGTGTTTCCACCAGGAAGATCCCACATATCTGCTCGGCTGGTACTATCCGCAGAACGCTTAAGGATGAGCAACTTGCCAGCGTGCAACACAACAGCTTTTTGCAGTAACTTAACTTCTGAAGTAAGCATGTGTGACGCTGTCGTTTTCATACGATACCTTATAGATACTGGGCGTAGCCCTCTGTTTCAAGTTGTTCAAGAACTTCTGTACCGCCCGTACGAACAATTTTCCCGGCAACAAGGATGTGTACTTTATGAGGAGGAATGTACTCAAGAATTCTGTTGTAGTGGGTAATAATAATAAGCCCCATGTCACTTTTCTGCATAATCTTCATCACATTTGCAGAGACTTTTTTGATTGCGTCGATATCGAGGCCCGAGTCAGTTTCATCAAGCACGGCATACTTTGGTGCCAGGACTGCCATCTGCAAAATCTCCAGCTGTTTCTTTTCTCCACCGCTAAATCCTTCATTCAGCCCGCGTGACAAAAATGCGGGATCGATACCAAACTCTGCTGCTGTTTCTTTTAGGTAGTTGAAGAAGTCGAGGGCGCGGGCGAACTGTTTTCCTGGCTCGTGAGCAAATCGTGCTTTGTGTGCTTGTTTCAAAAAGTTCTGCACACTCACACCAGGAACTTCAACGGGATACTGAAACGCTAAAAAGAGACCTGCTTGTGCCCGCTCGTCTGGAGAAGACTCAAGGATAGACTCACCATCAATCTGGATCTCAGTTTTGTTTTTTTGAGGTTCGTCGACGGTGAAGAATGGATGCCCCGCAAGGACACTTGCCAAAGTACTTTTTCCTGACCCATTCGGACCCATAACCGCGTGAATTGAACCGGGAGCAACAGTCAACGAGATGCCGTGTAGAATTGCTTTTCCATCGCACGAAGCATGGAGGTTTTTGATTTCTAACATGCGCCTATTGTACCAGATGTGAGAACACATACTCAATCTCAAAACGAATGTTTTCTTTCGTTGGCAGAGCGGCAATTTCTGTTCGCTCAAACCACCCGATCCCATCAGTTTCAGTTGTATCTTCAGTCAGTGAGACTCCCGCAACGGGCGCAACAAGGTACAAAAAATTACAGTGTTGTTCACAGCCTCGCTGCCAAACTTTCTGCCGTGTGTAGTCCTCACCTGCCCGCTCACGCTCGTCAAAGTTCTCTTTACAGACCCAGTGCACGTTGGTGAGTATGGGGTTTGCAACATAGAAACTGGTATCATCACTGTGTGTCTCTCTCTTCGCAAATGTGTTCACAGCAGCAACACGGACCCCTGTTTCTTCAAAAAACTCGCGCTCAGCAGCGTTGTGTGGCAGCTCATTTTCTTCAATATGACCACCGGGGTTTAGCCAAATGCCCAGCTTCTTGTGTTTCACGAGCAACACTTTCTGTTCATGAATAAGAATACCGGCAGCGGTTAAACATATTTTTGGGATCATAGCAAGCTCATCTGCACTCCGGCATCTTTACTTGGTACAAATGAGAAGTTCACTGGGCACTCAATTAACCGGTTCCACTTATTCTTGAACTTTACCGTGCCTGTTTTGAGTCCGAAATCGTAGACATCTCTGGTTACAGCCACATCTTGCAGACAGTACTTTTCTAGCGCTTCCCAGTTTTTTTGTTTGTAGTACTTTACAGCGTCAAGCCCGTTACCAGACTTGCCAATTCCTAAGGTTTCTTGTGCGACTGCATCAAGACTAATCCGATGTCCAGCACTTTTTTTAATGCGTTCAAGCACATCGAGCGTGGGAATGTTGGTAATAGTACCTTTGTAGTACGGCACCAAGGTCTGCATATCAAACTCATCAATGTTAAAGCCGATCACCACATCAGCACGCTCAAGCAGTGGAAAGAGGCGGGGTAAGTCATCTTCAAAGTATGACTGCATCTCGCCCTTCCCCGACATACCTTCTCGTACGCACACGCCCACGAAAGAAACACCGAGCCGGTCGGGGAAATACCCGCCCACATCATCAAAAATTTGCTTTGTTTCGACGTCAAGAATAACCTGTAACATACCCTACACAATTCTCTGGGCAACTGCTTCCCAGTTTACCAGTGACCAAAATGCAGCAACATAGTCTGGGCGTTTGTTCTGATACTTCAAGTAGTACGCGTGTTCCCAAACATCTAAACCAAGCAGTGGGGTATCACCAGTCATGTACGGCGAGTCTTGGTTTGCAGTTGAGTAGACAACGAGCGCACCATCTGGCTGCTGTACAAGCCAAGCCCAACCAGAACCAAATTGGTTCTGTGCGGCTGCTGTAAAGGCATCTTTGAATGCCTGAAACGAGCCAAAGTTCTCTATAATTTTTTCGGCTAACACTCCACTTGGCACTCCACCACCTTGAGGACTGAGCGACTCCCAAAAGAGCGAGTGATTTGCGTGCCCGCCACCGTGATTGCGAACAGCCGTGCGAATGTTCTCGGGAACCGTGGCAATGCCTTTTAGCAGTTCTGAGATGCTCAGTGCAGCTAAGTCAACGTGGTCGGTGAGTGCTGCATTTAACTTATCAACGTACGCTTGATGATGCTTGGTGTGGTGAATCTGCATCGTTTGAGCATCAATGTGTGGTTCCAGTGCGGCATACTCATACGGCAGTGATGGTAGTGTAAACATAAACAGCCTCCTATCCTTAACTTCCTGATACTATTCTATATAACTCAGCAACGCGATCTTTGCCAGTCCTGATTATGAAGTCTTCAAGTTCTTCTTGACTGAAACTGCTCTGACCAACTTCTGGCATTGGCGGAAAAAAGAAGCTACTGCCCATATAGCCAACCGCACCGCTTTCGAGCGCTGTCCTCAGTTGCTCTTTGAAGATCTCGTATGGTGTTGTGCGTGCAGTCAGAATCCAGGGGATATCAAGCTCTGCTGTGAGCGTCACCGTATTGAGTGCATTTAATGGATACTCAAGGGCTAAAAGCGAACATAAGGATCGGAACTCTTTGACTGCTCGCAGCTGCAGTCCCGGCAACTGCGCTGTGTACTCTGCTTCTGTTCCTTCAATGTATAAGATGAGCTCGAGTATGAGATCAATGTTTTCATGTTTGCAGTAGTCATAGAGCTCTGCCACGATCTGCTGCTTGGTAATGGCTTCTTTTTCTTCTGGATGATAAAAGAGTTCGAGCTTTGCTACTCCATAATTTTGTGCAATTGCGGCGACGCCCCAGTGTTCTTTGAGAATGGGAATAGAGAGCGGGTCGGCATCAAAGAGCCGTCTCTCAAGTGGAAATACCACTCCAGCACTGTCTTTTTTTTCAAAGAGTGCGTTGTAGCCAATATCAGGAGACAAAAGTACGCCCGAGTAGAACCCGGCACACTCTTTAACAACTTTGGTAAGTGTGTGTTCAAGTCGTTTTATCTCGGAAGGCTGCTGCATGTTTATACCCGATCGCTCGGCAAGCTCAGTCAGAGCATCAATCGCAAGCAGCGAGAAACGATTGTCATGAGAAATTGCAGAGCAACGCATACCTCCCAGTATACAAGTTCTCAACAAAAAAAGCCCTGGCGGTTTCCCGCCAAGGCTTTCTGAAGTGCAAACTTTTTTTATCTGCGCTCGTGACGATCTCTATTGTCACCACCGCGACCACCGCGGAACGGAGGGCGACCTCCACGGTCTCCACCTCGATCACCACCTGATGGGCGATTTTGACGTGCTTGCTCTGCTTCTTCAGCAGACAGCATTGAGAGACCGATCTTGCCATCTTCTTTGATCTCAGCAACACGAACGTGTACTTCTTGATCAAGATGAACAATATCGCCTGCATCACGGACAAACTCTGTAGACATTTGTGAGACGTGTACCAATCCTTCGCGGCCTGGTAAGAACTCGACAAATGCACCGTATGCTTCAACACGAGTTACTTCACCGTCAAACTCATCACCGACGTTGATCTCTTTAAACATGTTTGCAATATAGTTCTTTGCGCCAGTGATCTTTGATTGATCTGAAGAAGAAATTGTAACAATACCTAAAGTGTTGTCTTCATTCTCTTCAACGTCAATTTGAGCACCATAGTGTTCAATCAAACCTTTGATGTGCTTGCCGCCTGGTCCAATTAACTCACCAATTCGACTGCCAGGAATTGTCAGTTGCTCAATCTTTGGAGCATATGCTGACAGCTCTGCGCGTGGTGCTGGAATTGAAGCGAGAATCTTCTGCATGATGTGTAAGCGTCCGGCACGAGCTTGCTCGAGTGCTTTTTCAAGCACTGGGCGAGGGATACCTTTCAGCTTAATGTCCATCTGCAGCGCAGTGATACCTTCTGTGGTACCAGCAACCTTAAAGTCCATGTCACCATCGTGGTCTTCAAGACCTTGAATATCTGACAAGACCACAAAGTTTTCTCCATCACTCATCAGTCCCATTGCGATACCAGTCACTGGGCGTTTAATTGGCACACCGGCTGCCATCAGAGACATGGTTGAACCACACACTGATGCCATCGAAGTTGAGCCATTTGAACTCATGATTTCTGACACAACGTGAATTGCGTATGGGAAGACTTCTTGAGAAGGGATCATTGGTACGAGGGCTCTTTCAGCAAGTGCACCATGTCCGATTTCACGACGCTTTGGCATACCAAATCGGCCGGCTTCACCAGATGCGTATGGAGGCATGTTGTAGTGATGCATGTAGTGGCGAACTTCTTCACCCTCGATACTCTCGATGAGTTGACCAAGTGAAGGAGCACCCAGTGTCGTAATGGTAACAGCTTGGGTTGCACCACGTTTAAACATTGCACTACCGTGAGTTCTTGGAAGAACGTCAACTTCAGTCCAGATTGGTCTGATCTCATCAGTTTTTCGACCATCAGGGCGGATGCCTTCTTTAATGATCATGCCGCGTGCTGCTGCCTTAGTAAGAGGATACATGACACCTTTTACATCTGCTTCAGTAATGAGCGCACTTTCATCGGTAACGCCTTCGTTGTACTTGGCAACGACTGTCTGAACGAACTCACTGGCACCACTTGGTTGCAGTGTTCCTTCTTTTTCGACGATTGCTCTGATTTCTTTTGCGAAGTCTTTCTCGATGCGCGCTTTGAGTGCATCAGCTTTTGCTTGAGCTTCAGTATCGATTGAGATAAGGTCAGCCTTTGGCTTGCCAATTTCAGTTACCATTTCAGAAATCTCAGCACAGACAGCGCCAAAGATCTCTTGAGACTTAATCAGTGCTTCAATAATGACTGCTTCACTGACTTCTTCTGCGCCAGCTTCTACCATGACGATGGTTGAACCTGTACCAGAAACGATTAAGTCCATGATACTGTCTTTTTGCTCAGATTGTGTTGGGTTGATAATGAAGTCTTGAGTATCTTTTTTCAGACCTAAACGGATACCAGCGATTGGACCTTCAAATGGAATCTCAGAAATTGACAGACCAATTGCGGCACCAAGTAAACCGAGCATGTCAGGCTCGTTCTCACCGTCGTAAGAAAGCACGGTTGCAATAACTTGCACCTCATTTTTGATACCATCAGGGAACATTGGACGAAGGGAGCGGTCGATAACCCGTCCTCGTAAAATTGCGTCATCAGATGGGCGTCCATCTCTCTTGACCCAGCGTGAGCCTTTGATGATGCCACTGGCGTACAACTTTTCTGCGTACTCAACTGACAATGGGAAGTAATCGAGTGCAACTTTTCTGCCCAGTGCAACTGTCGTGTGTACCACAGTGTCACCGCAGCGAGTTAAGACTGCTGCTGAAACTTGCTCGGAGTACTTACCGACTTCAACATCTACTACTTTATCGCCTACATGAATTTGCTTCTTGTAGGTATCTGGATATTTAGGATATGACATATCCACTCCTTAACTGTTACAAGTTAAGTTGGGTGAGTATTCTCTGAGAGATGACAAGCTATCCTTATCAGCTCTCTAGAATGCTCAAACACCCAATCAACTCACTATACTGAGGGTATTATAGCATCTTGTCAGCCGAACAGCACTGAATTACTATTGTCTCATGCTCATAAAAGAGATCTATCACAAGTCACCGGTTACGATTACTTCCAATACGACAGTGAAAGATGCTCTCAAGCTTATTCTCAACAAGAAAATAAACGGGCTCATTGTGACTGATCCGCAGAACGAAAACAAAGTTGTTGGGGTGCTTTCTGTGCAAGATATTGCCGCTGCAACCGTACCAAGACAGTTTCGAAAAAACCTTGGGATCGCTGCTGCACTGTACCGCAAAGGCTTCTTTCATGAGATGTGCGCCGAGATCGAAAACATGTCGGTGACAAAAATTATGAGAAAAGATTTTGAGTGGGTCTCACTTGAAGATCACATTATGTCTGTTACCGCCGAATTCTTAAGAGGTGATCTCTACATTGTCCCTGTTATTGAAAAAAAAGTATTACTAGGTGTAGTGACTCGCTCTGAAATTAAGCGCGCACTTGCCATTGGTATGAGACTATCATAAAGAAAAACAATCATGTTTGGAGAGCTGCCCCTCACCGTATTCTCTGGTATTTCACTTATCGTTTTGACAGTTGTGTACTACTTTCTCATAACAGAGAAAATCAATAAGGTGCTGGTGGCAGGTCTGGGTGCCTTGATGCTTGTTGTGGCGCAAGTTTTCCGCACTGGCATGCACAGCTCTCAAGAAAATGCCGTTCACTTTATTGCACACAACCTTGATATTTTGGGATTTGTCGTGGGTATGATGATTCTCATTGGTATCGTTAAGGACTCAGGATTATTTGAAGCAGTCGCGATTTGGCTCGTCAAACGAATTCATGGGAATCCACACCTACTGCTCGTTACAATTGGGTATCTCACCCTAGCAATGACTGTTCTTTTTTCAAACATACCAACGATCTTAATTATCTCGCCTATTATTTTGATTCTTATCAAAGAACTGAAGCTGCCACTCTTACCCTACCTATTTATCATGATTAGCATGGCAAATATTGGAGGTGCTGCAACGCCAATTTCAGACCCAACAACGTACTATCAAGCAAAAACCGTCGGTCTGGGTTTCATGGAAGTTGTCAGCAATTCAGGAGTAATTGTGCTGGTACTCTCAGTTGTGGTGACACTCTACTCACTCTTTGTTTTTCGTAAAGAACTTTCTGCGGTTACGGTAAAACCCGAAGACGTCAGTTTGTTCCGTCCGCAGGCTGCGCTCAGAAACAAACGAATTTTATATCGGGGAACCCCAATACTTGGTGCGGTTATTTTACTGATGATCTTCAAAGAGAGGATCTTTGCTCTGACAGGCTTTACCCTTGATAACGCCACCGTTACCTTAACAGGCGCATTCTTGTGCATGCTTATCTTTCACCGCGAGCCTAAAAAAGTTTTCCGCTACCTGATTGACTGGGAGATTATCTTTTTCTTCATGGGCTTGTTTGTTGTTGTCGGGTCGCTTGAGTTTACGCAAGTCATTGAGTCTCTTGCGAAGGGTCTTGTTTCTATTTCTGGTGGAAATATGACAATTCTTACCCTCCTCATGACCGTCGGTTCTGGCATTATCTCGACATTTATTGATAACGTACCGTATAACATCACTATGGTTGCAGCAATTCAAGCAATTAGTAAGTCAGGTCTGGCAGTCTATCCATTATGGTGGGCGTTAAATCTCGGTACTTCAATTGGTGGTGCAGGCTCACCGATTGCTGCTGCATGCAACGTGATTGCATTTGGTCAGGCAGAAAAAGAAGGCCACCACATCAACTTTGGACGATACCTAAAAATTGGTATTCCTCTCGTACTTATCTGTAGTTTTATCACTTTTAGTATTCTCTGGTTAAAGTTTTTAAGATAGCCAGTACACCTACAGTATGAAAAAGTGGCCAGTCCTTTCCCTCATACTTGCTGAAGGTATTTTTTTCACACTCAAAGTTCTGGGCATACAGTTCCGTTTTGGCGACCCAACGGCCTACTGGTACATGGCTCACGCAGTCTCACAAGGTGTACTGCCCTACAAAGATTTTTTTCTAGCTGATCCGCCAGTTTTTTTGTTTTTTCTTGTACCGATTGTGTGGCTGGTCGGCAAGCACCTTATTTTCTTACAACTAGTACCGCCACTTTTGGAGATGGCAACTGCAGCACTGCTCTTTCTGTATTGTTCACGTGAGAAACTTCAGTTTGCTTGGCTTGCGCCGTGGGTGTACCTCTTTAGTTTTACTATTCTCAGCACTTCAGATTATGGCACAGGCCTGCAGCTAGCGACGCTCCTGTTTGTGACAGGGAGCCTGTTTGCACAAAGTAAGCGGTGGTACACGACAGGCATATTCTTTGCACTCTCTGTCTTAACAAAACTGTATGTTGCGCCACTGGTGCTTGGTTGCATTTTCTGGCTCGTGCTACAGAAAAAGAGCACAGCACTTGTGAAAATTACTGCAGCTGGTGTTCTCACGACAGCTGTGTGCTGTCTGCCGTTTGTCTTTTTAGACCACACCGCATTTTTTAGAGACACACTTTTGCACCATTTTTCCCGCCCACTTGGCGTTTCCAAAATTTCTGTCTTTCTACTTTTTTTTATGCTTGATGGTTACGGTGTCGCTCTAACAGCGATCAGTGGATATTTTTACAAAAGGAATTGGTTTCTACTTCCACTTTTATTTGAGCTGCTTTTTTTTGCGCTCTTTCAAGATGTGTACTACGCCTACTTAGGAATCCTCATTCCCTTTGTCAGCTACTTTACCGTTCTCTTTTTTGAGAAGGTACCCGCTGTGAGTGAGCTACAAAAAAATATTCGCATGCTTATTCTTACAACCGGGGCACTGTGGCTTGTTGTCATTACAGGGGTGTATCTAGTTGTGTACTATCCCCAAGGTATCTCACGCTCAACAAGACACTGGAGCGAAGTACTCTCACTCAAAAAGGATGCCTATCCAGTCTATGGTTCACATGAGGTTGCGCCACTTATAGCACTGCGTGCAAACAAGCAGATCTTTCAAAACATCATTGATACAAATCTACAGACGTTTGGTTCGGGAGTTCATGCAGTCGAGCCCATCACCGCAGCGGCACTTCGTTCGGGAGTCTACTTAGTTACCAGAGTGTACTTTACTGCCGCAGGGAGACCTAATTCATTTGATGCTCAGCGCTACTTCACCACCGAAGCATTTACTCACTCGTGTGAGTTAGTTGGACAAGACACAGTCAGCGCAGACCACACAGATGGTGTCGCGGTATTCTTCTGCAAAGAGAAAAACTGAGAAATTACTTACTTAAACCTAAGCGGTCGATGAGTGTGCGGTAACGATCTTCACTGCGCTCGAGTAAGAAGTTGAGTAAGCGGCGACGTTTCGCAACTTGCTTCAATAATCCTCGGCGAGAGTGATCATCTTTTTTGTGGACTTTTAAGTGAGTGGTCAATTCTTGAATTGAAGCGGTAAGAAGAGCGATCTGAACCTCTGGAGATCCGGTATCACCTTCAAATAATTGATACTCAGTAATGAGTTGGGTTTTTTGAACTTTTGTTAATGCCATGGTATTCCTTTCAAGAGCCGTTTTCTCGTGAAGTTGAACCCTCAACTAACAAGAAACGTAACCATTTTTATACAATATAACTAGTATAGCATACTTTCTCTGGTTTTGTACTAGATGATGCTAGTTCTCAAGATAAGAGAGTTTTGCTAGTATGTGTAAGAGCAACCAAAAAGATTGCTTTTTTTGTGCATACCAGACCGTTTCGATACACTGTCCAGCTACTCTTTTCAACACTTTTTGCTATCATTTTATTCGTTTCTAGTCACTCATCAGTCCTAGCAGCTACTCGCACCTGGGATGGTGGTGGCAGTGATGGGACCTGTGGCGGATCGGCTGGAGACGGTAATAAATGGTCGTGTGCTGCCAATTGGTCACTTGACACCACACCCGTTTCTGGAGATACCGTTGTTTTTGATAATACTTCAGATAAGAATGCCACTATTGATGCTGGTTTTGCTGGAACTGTGACTACCATGAATATGAACGCTGGGTATGATGGCACAGTGACTATGGCTCGGTCATTTACGCTCACAACCTTTTCGATAGCATCAGGAAGTTTTACTGCTGCCAATCAAACGCTTGACATCAATGGTGGTTTCACACTTTCGGCAGGTTCATTCACTGCTTCATCAGGGACAACAACACTTGCTGGCGCATTAACCATTTCAGGCGCCCCCACCTTTTCTGCTAATGGAGGAACGTTCACCTTTGATGGGACAAGTAGCGTATCTCTCAGCTGTAATTCTGTGAGCTTTAATAGAGTGACTTTTGCACACACGAGTGGTACAAAAACTGTTTCTAGCAACTGTAATCTCCCCCTCGGGGCGAGCCCTAGCGTTGGATCAAGCTCTGCAAGTGTAACAGTAGCCGGAACACTTTCTGGTTCTGGAACAATCACTGTTGCCTCACTACTGACACTGAATACAGGAGCAAGTTTGAGTGGTTTTTCAGGTTTGGTAACAAACGGACTCACTATTGCTGGTGCTACTGCAAATTTTGGAACGTACACCACAATGGATATAAATACGACAGGGCTCGTCATGTCCTCAGGCTCATTAACCGCCCCATCAGGCACAATGACTGTAGCTGGTCAACTAAATTTTACAGGCGGAACCTTTACTCATAACAGTGGCACTGTGACTTTTGATGGATCAGGAGCAGCCACCCTCACTTGTAATAGCCAAACATTTAATCTTGTTACGTTTGCCCACACTTCATTGGCCAAAACTGTAGGAGCCAGTTGTTCACTACCACTGGGTAATAACCCTACAGTTGGTGGATCAGGTGGAGACATTACGCTTAATGGAACGCTCAGTGGGACAGGGACGATTACTTTCTCTGATATTATTACCATGAACAGCGGATCAGCGTTGAGCGGATTCTCTGGATTTAGCTCTTCAAAATTTACGATAGCTGGAGCAACACCAAATTTTAGTAGTTATACTTCTTTTGCAATTCCATATGTTTTTAGCGGTGGTCTGACGCTTTCAAGTGGTTCAGTCACTTTACCAAATAACGCAGATATAGATGGTGCGTTAACGCTGACTTCAGGAACTTTTACAGCCCCCTCTGGCACTCTGTATCTTTCAGGTAATGTTTCAATAAATAGTGCTGTGACATTCAATCACAACAGCGGCACACTCGTGCTCAATACTGGTTCTCAATCGTATCCCACAATGGCTTGTGGAAATAAAACGTTTAATCTGGTACAGATTCGCAATACAGCGACATATTGGACGATCAATGCCGATTGTACGCTGCCATTAGGAGCTGATCCTGTTATCGGAGCGGCAATTACAACTGACTTAAAAAATTATGGTGTGCTTTCGGGAAGCGGTACGTTAAGTTCCTATGATCCCACCGATATTAATACGAGTATCAGTATGCATGGAGCATCAGCTGCCTTTGTTGGTTTTACTGGCTTACGAACATACTGGTTTAGTGCATATGATTTTTCAATAGATTTAAATAGCTATTCTCCACTTGAACTACAAGTGGTATATGTCGGCCAAAACTCACCGTCATCTGGAGGGACTGTTACACTTCCTTCTACTTTGACAACAACTAGTGTTTTTGTAAATGGCACAGGTATTGTGAATATTGGCAATAACTTTCACACCACATACCTAAATATGGGAGGAGGCACAATTAATGCGCCTAGTGGCAACCTATATGTTGATAGGTACATTAGTTTTAGCGGCGGAAATTACAATGCAAATGGAGGAACACTGGTACTAGCAAGTAATTACACTGGCATTACTACTAATACCTGCAGTGGACAGACATTCAACCTAGTTACTTTGGCAAACACAGGATCTAATATTGCCAAGATAGGGAGTGGCTGTACATTCCCTTTGGGCAATAATCCTACAATTTCTGGTGAAGTTGAGATCTGGGGTGGGACGTTGGCTGGAACTGGAACACTGTCTGGTACTACCATCACAACAAAAGAAACAAATTCTGCTATAACTGGTTTTTCTCTTGTTGATTTAAGTGGCAACTTTAATGTGCAAAGTAGTTCTTCAATAGATTTAAGTACTCTCTCAACGCTTACTATGGATGGCTATTTATCAATCTCTAGTGGAGTCTTTACAGCACCAGATGTACTGAATATTGGCACAAGCATGTATGTAAATGGCTCCCCCTACGGAACATTCAATCATAACAATGGGACTATTAATTTGCTGGGAAGCTCTAATTCAATTTCAGGATCATTTACTTTGTATAACCTCACCAAAAATGATGCGGGAACAAATAGCCTTTTGTTTGAGGCGGGTGAAACAACAACGGTTGAAGGGACACTCACTCTGGCTGGCTCAGCTGGGAATCTTTTATCCTTACACTCTCAAAGTGAAGGAACACAATGGTTAATCGATGTGCAAGGAACTGCAAATATTTCCTATGCAGACGTTCAGGATAGTAACAATAGCAACCTTACAGCACTATCACCCACAAATTCAGTCAATGCGGGAAATAATACTAATTGGAATATGCCTGACCCTACATGGGCGCCTACGCATGCATTTGATTTTGAATCTGGAGTACCCCCAACTGGTTGGACAAGTACAGGAGATGTGCCCTGGACACAAAGTAATGCCTATGCAGTAGATGGCAGCAATTCTGCTATATCAGGTAATATAGATGACAATCAAACATCAGTATTGAGTTTTACAGTAACAATTACAGAAGACTCTCTGCTTGGCTTTAGTTGGCGCTCAAGCACAGAAAATGAATACGATTATGGCGTATTTTGTATCGACCACGAAGACTGTACTGAGAGCACAAACTATTCAAAACTTATTACTGGAGAATCAAGCGATTGGATAGCAATACGGAAAGACTTACCTGTTGGAACACACACACTGACCTGGAAATACATAAAAGATTCATCTGAATCAATTGGGGATGATGCGGTTTATTTAGATCAAGTCAAGATCTGGACAGATGTTGAATCATCTGGTGGCGGCTCACCTACTCCAACGCCAACTCCGACACCGACTGCCGCACCAAGCAACTCGACTACACAAAGTTCACAAACGAGTACTTCTACTGCTACCACCTCAACGTCATGTTCTGCACAGGCACCAACTGGCACTCCACACATCTTCCAGATAGACACTACTATAACATCCGCACTTGTGTACTTTGGACCATCAGGAAAGCCATTTACTGCATACACAGTTCAATACGGTACCGAGCAAGCCGGGTTACAGCACGCAGTAACCTTCCCGTATTCACAGGAAGGCGTAACCAGTTACCGTATCAATGATCTCACTCCAAACACAAGCTATCTCTTTAGAGTTCAAGCGCTCAATGACTGCATTGGTGGTGCTTGGTCTGACACGGTAGCTGCTATGACAAAGTCTCAGTTCTCTACAACTGAGAGTGCTCAAAACAACCCGCTTGCTGCAGCACTTGGTCAAAATGGAATACGCATCAACTCATTTTCAGTTTCACCCACCAGCCCTTCTGATGCTTCAAGCTCAGAAGCTTTCCCAGAGCAAAGTGCTGCACAGTCAGCCAGTCCACAGTCGTACACCGTTACTACAAAAGTTATTGCAGATGGTA
>CAYMVN010000011.1:0-23128 GCA_964394125.1 uncultured Pseudomonadales bacterium
TTTATCATCTTTCTATACAGAGATCTGATTGTTTGTAGTGTATCACGCATGTCTTGTAGGGTGCCCACTTTTACACCCAGATAGCTTTCTTCCCACTCTGGGCGTGATGCGATCTTACTAACGGTTCCAATATCCAAAACTTCACCCATTAAACTAAAATTTGAAGCATGCATATTACCGTGTGTGTAACCATTTGCAGCAAGAATACTCAATTTTTTAACGAAGTCTCGTACTAGCTGTGTAAAGTACACACTTCTATCTCTAGGTTCTTGTATATCATATGTTTGATTTCTTCCTTCAATCTCACTGTCCTTACGGAGGCAATCAAATACTCGAGCCATTCTGGTTAGCAGTTCAGCATGATTTGACGATGCAGTATACTCTTCAACTCTAAAGTTAGACTTAATAAGCCGAACGCCTATTACAGGCTCAAGATCCTGCCTTTTATAAATAAATCCAAGATTTTTAGCCTGGTCAATTGGCATTATTTTTCCATTGATACTCACAACAGTAGGCTTAACGACAGCCCAATAAAGCTCTGTTTTTACTCCAAGCTCACTAAGCCGTTTCGAGTGGTCAACTAAACTCAACCCTGAAACTTCAAACTCACTTTTTTGAGCAAGTCCCAAATGTATAGGCATCCCATTCTCATCAAGTGTCGCAAGGCCGATACTTTTTGTTGGAGCTAGCTGTTGCTTAACAAATCCAGAACCTTTTGTGTTGATTTCAAAAAAAC
This sequence comes from uncultured Pseudomonadales bacterium, assembly GCA_964394125.1. Classification (GTDB taxonomy): domain Bacteria; phylum Patescibacteriota; class Microgenomatia; order UBA1400; family PJMF01; genus OMIS01. The sequence goes on from CAYMVN010000011.1 coordinate 737, forward strand.
TCATTCTTGATGAATCACTCGCTGTAATGATTATTGGTTTATCAGAAGGTAACTCCTGATTCGCCACACGCCAGTGCGGTGCATACGATTGCAACTCAAGTTTTGAAGTATCGGGGGTGTTTTGTTGTTGTTGTGTGTCTTCTTGTTGTTGTGTGTCTTCTTGCTCCGTATCTAACATGAGAATACTAGTACTGAAGTCCAGATGGGGATTTTGATCTGATATTTGTTTGTTTATGGCGATTGGTGAATACTTGTCATCACGTAATACTGTGTACGTTATATTTTTTGATGCAACTCCCTCTATCAATCTACCTTTCTCAAGTTTATCTGCCCGAGCTCGTTGCTCACGTGCTTCATATCCAAGATCAGCGAATGCTTCTTTTATTTGATCGATTGTTAAGACAATACTGACTTGACCAATCGAGTAGCGATTAAAATCGATTGCCTTCAGTGGTGTAGCAGGTATGTTCCCAAAAATTGTTGTATATGCATCCCGGATGCGTTGCCGATTAGTTGAAGATCCAGACGCATCATCCATAGGAATTGCGATTTTATGAATACCTTTTAACTCTGCAACAGAAATAACATACTGCAGAATTGATTGAATAAGCGGGATAACTTGTACTTGATCTAAAAGTGCTTCTTGAGGATTATTTGCACGCAACATAAGTACAGGTTCAGGTTTTTTGTCTGAAGTACTGCACTCTAATACTATAAATGCACCCATGATTTTGGGAATGCTTTCATCTTTAGAGTATGAAAGCAAAACTGGGGTAACGTGAGGGAACTTCTGCACAAGATCGGGGATAGCATTAAAACAGGCGTCGCTCACATCGCCTGCCAAGTTACCTGCCATACCTCTGTCTGGTAAAAATGTGATTTGTGCTGTCTGTTCTTTTTTAGCAGTCTTGTACCGTGCCAGATCTTTCTCGGTAGCTTTTAGTCTGAATGAATCTTCAAAGAGGGCAAATGTGTTATCGGTAGTAAAGATCGATGCAAGCTCTTTTCTAAATTTTGCAGTGAATTTATAAAATGACTCAATACTGCTTGTGCTAGTGAGTGTCTCGAGACTAATCAGCTCCTGCAGATTCACTTTGTTTTGAATAGCTCTCATAACTCTTTTAAAGACAAGTACATCAAGGTGCGGTATATTTTTCTTAAACCGTTTGATTTCACCGATAACGGTAATAAAAGAGTCCGAGTTAAGATCTTGCTCTGCTTCAAGTTGTGAAATGAGCTGACCTAGTTGCACTATTCCGGCTTGTACAGCCTCCTTGTTGCTAACTTTATCTAGATCAATACTCTGCATTTTTTGTAAGTGAGTTCGTAAGTATTCAAGTAAAGCTTCTTTTTCCTGTAGTGTCGGGAATGCACTGTCATCAAAACTGGTTAATAGATCTCCATAGTTGGCTTGACTCTCAGCATTCTTTGTACTTGAATCACTCTCAGTACTCGTTCGGCTGGAACTGCCTTCAAGTGGTACAAAACTTACTCGTGGATGGTGTGGATTAAACTTCTCTAGCTTTTGTTCTTTTTTTACTTGCTCAAATGCATCTTTAAGCTGTTGCGGCCTATCTATCTCCTTGACAGCTGAGATAGAATGTCTTGAAAGGCCTACTCCAAATGTACCAAGAAGTAGATCTAACATTGCTGGGTCTGAATAGTCAACAAGTTCCCAGGATCCTGTTGTAATGAGCTCATATTGACTGACTATGTAATCAATCTTTTTTACACGCTCTTTTTCATCTTTTATCTGTAAAACACTACTGAAACACTCGCCAAGATTCAGCCCTCTAAACCTGCGAACGAGGCTCTCAAGTTGTGTATACAATGAAGGTGGCATATCCTGTACAGACGCATCAATACGGAACTTACTCTCCACCTTAGGTGGATGGAGGAGTGAAAGGACATGAAATAACTCCTCACTTCCAAACGCACTTATTATCTTGATGATCACTGCAAACGACTCTGGGTCACTGTGGGTGAATAAGAAGCAGATATCTGCAACTTGAGAAATAAATTGTTCGTGTCCTTTCCTTTGCATAAGCAAACGGTCGAGCATAGCCTTCGTTTGTTCTTTTCCAATGAGTTTGCACAACGTAAAAATATTGTCTAGATTGAGAACAACATGATACATTAACCCACTTACCTCAAATGAATGTGGAGTAGTAGCATTATTTCTTTCAATTAAATTTCCAATTAAATCCCTGAAAAATGGCGTGTACTCGGACGGATTTGCTTGATACTTATCATATATAAGTTTTGCATAGAGTGGCTCATCAAGGAAGCCTGTCTCTTTGCTATCTATTTCTTCTAGTCTCGCGGAGTGTGAACGCATCAAGTTCGCAACTCTCATCTGGAACTCACCCATGTCAGCGAGTGTGTAGTTCGTATAGTCAAGCTGCGCAATTTTCTCAAAATTACGTTTAAAGTACTCAAGTAGCTCGGGTGTTGACATGAACTCGTCTCGTACGTGCTCGGGAAGCTTAGAGTACGCAAAAGCCACCTCTTCAAAACTGAGTGCCTCTGTCGATAAAAGTTCGATAATTGACTGTGGAGTGTGCCTATGCAGAGCACTGGCAACGATCATAAGCGGATCATCTTCATAGTTTGTCTGTGCGGTAACAAAAATTTCAGACTGCACAACTAACTGAAGAAACTCACTGTCATCAAAAAGTGGCACGAGCTCGAGCAGTATGTTACGAACCTTCTTAACTGCATCATCCAGATCATTCTGGTAAATTTCTCCTTGCGCAAGATCAACTTCAATTTCCTCATCTGTATATATTCCAAGTGCATTGTAATATTGGTACTGTAGGACACAGCGCTCAGAGTACTCTCTTCCCTGCTCTTCATAATTTTTCTTAGTAACATCATCTGTAATATGTTTTTTTACAAGGTCTGGTTCGAGTGCAACCATCATGCGCATAAAAGTAATATCGCTATAGGGAAGTCTCCCGATGAACCAGAGACAACTCTCTCGTATTGCAGGGCATTTGTATAGTTCGTAGTCAGCAACTGCAAGGTTAGTCAAGATAGTGTGGTCGTCGCCAAGGAGCGTATTGAGCGTTGCGTCTTCGTATGAAATACCCAGGTCTTGAATGAGCCGCTTCAGCACTATTGGGGCACACGTTGAATTTGCGCCCATCAGTTCAGCAACGTATCTCTTGTGCGATTCATCATTTGTGTGTGGGTTCTGCAGACAGTGTTTAAGGTACGCATATAAGTGAAAACTAGGATTCTGTAAGACTACCTCTTCAACCTTATACGTATCTGGATTCAGAACGGATAGTTCCGGCTCGTCTTCAGTTGTAGGCTGTTCCTCTTGTTCTTCATCTTGATCCTCATCATGCACAAGGAGCTTTCGAAGCGTTGCATGCGATAAACGAGGCTGCAATACTTCTAACACTTTTTGTGCTTGCTGTGCATCGATAGCTGCAGCAGAAAGCAATCGCTCTGCCAATGTACTTCCCCTAAACTTATCAAGCACGACCCACTTCAGAGCTTGGGTCGAGAGCACATTTTCAGGTAAACCATCACTCTGTGCTAATTTGCTCTCAAGCTCGTTGAGATTTAAATCAGAAAATAAGTCGCTTATTTTGTAGCTCAGGATATCAAAGAGAGTTCTACCAGTATTAGTTCCGGTATAACTATATGACTCAAATGGAATAAAACCGTTTACGAGTTTGCTACTAATCTGGCGACAGACGTGCAGACCAAGACTTTTATCAAACTTAAATAGATGGTGAATACTTTTACTTAAGCTCTCTGCGGCACCTGAGCATTTAAATAAAGAAACAGTATCCGCTAATGCAGCAGATATGTACTGTTCAAGATAGTTCGCGCTTGCAGTGTCAGCATGTTCGGTGGCTGCTATCTTATCAATGAGTGCGAGAATCTCTTCAGTTCGCTCTAAATCAAACTCAAATTCTTTAAACTTTTTAAGTTGAACGTCATGTCTCTGAAGATTTTCTGCTTTGGCAATCGGGTAGAGTGACTGAAAAATATCAAAAGAATTAAAGTCCGTGGGCAGTCTAGATTTGTGTGACTCTAATAAAAGGTGCTCATAAGCAGTAGCGTATGCAGACTGCATTCTCTGTTCACGTTCAATATCGGACAGTTCCTTTTCTGATGAATGCTGGGGGCTACTTTCTCTTGTTTCTGACATCAGTATGACTACGAAAATACGATCACGCTCAACGAGCGATTATTGCTCCGTATATAACTGTATAGGAGCAGCAACAGTATGTCAATTTTTCACTCTCACCGCAGTGTAATTGCCGAGTAGTTCATGGCTACGCCAGGGCCATCTCCTCGGTACGAGTAAAAAGCATTCGGCGTGTGGGCTGTGCAGGTATCGTTCGTGGAAAGAATAATTTTCTCTGAAGAAAAGACGCTCTCGGCTTGCAATCTATTTTGTCTATAGAGATCATAGTGCAGCGTCTTGTCTTGGTTGAGCGTGTGGCAGCTGGCGCAGAGTGCCGGGCCAAACCACAAGTAAATCTGATCCTGTGCGGCAAAGTGCGCCCTGATGTAGCGGAGCACTTTTTTAGTAATGTGTTGCTGGGTACTGCGTCTGCCGGCATGTATGGCTGCGATAACTCCTTTTGGATGATACACAAGAATTGGCAGACAATCGGCGTGTTTTACCACAAGTGTCAGCCCTTTTTGCGTGGTGATTGTGGCATCTACGGCACTGCGATAGAGCTCACTTGGCTGAAAAACGACTTCGAACGCTGCCCGGTGTGGTTGCTCCATGGTGATGCACTGTGTTGCTTGAAAGGCTGGTGCAGTTGCAAGCTCATCGAGGGTTCCACTCCGTGTTGTGTGCAGAGCGCAAACATTTTGATGAAGGTGGCAGACCTGTAGCATGTGGTGTGAAAGAAGATACTTCTGTATGTGCCAGTTCTGTACCAGAGGAGAGATTCGAACTCTCGACCTTGGGTTTATGAATCCCATGCTCTAACCAACTGAGCTACCCTGGCTTGGATAGTAACACGCAAATTATATCAGATCTTTGCTGTCTTGGTATTGTGAGTGTTGTAGGGTATAATGAACCTCGTTGTCTGAAAGAAAGACAGTTCGCGCGGGGTAGTGTACGGTGCACGTGAGGCTCATAATCTCACAGGCCGGGTCCGACTCCCGGCCCCGCAACAGTGACTTTAGGTTTTTAGTTTATTAAAGTTGTATTCAGCTTGATTGAGATTGATATACTCATTCCCAACAGCTTTGATAGTGTTAATTGATGCAGGGAAAGAGAGTTTTTTTTCCCGCTTACGGAAAGCTACTTTCCAACCGCCCTGCCAGTCTTTTTTGCCCTCAATGAAATTAAAATCATAATTGGATGATAAATATTCAATGAATGATCGCTCCTCTTCCTGAGAAGTAAAGTGAACTGTCAAAGGATATAAAAGGGCTATACCACCTGGTTTTAAAGCACTGTAAATTCTTTTGAGGGCAATTAATGGGTTTAGCGTATATTGTAGTGAATGCTCAGCTACGATCAGATCGTAGGTGTTTGCGCGAAAAGTATGTTGAATGTCAGCAATTTCAATATTTACTCCTAAACTCGCCATATGCTTTTCATCATGATATGGATACGTACTAATCCCATCATAAATAAATTGATTTCCGTAGATTTCACTTAATGTTGCTAGAAAGTTTCCTTGTCCACACCCAACATCTAAAATACAAAAGTTCCTCTTTGCTTTTTGGGCTGCATCTAATAAATCAATAGCATTTAAACCATCAATTGTAGGAAGGTCTGTTAAATAAGAACCTATCAAAGCAGTCTCGTCATTCAAGGTCCTATTCACTTGGAAAGTTTGTTTTTGTTCTTGCTGAGCTTTACTCACTTGATACTCGACTTTAAGAGAGCCTTTTAATTCATCACTATTCATATAGTGTATTATATACAGCAATGTAATCTTGTCAGAAAGACTGCACTAATGTCCATCATGAGTAGCAACATATTCTTATTATAGAACATTAATCCATCTATGCGCCTTTGGAGCATACATCCCACTTATTTAGATACGAAAGGACTCGTTGCAGTTTGGCGAGAAGGGCTGCTGGCGCTGCATGTCTTGCAAGGTAGAACCGTCGGCTATACCAAGCATCCACAACTTATGCGCTTCAAACAACAGTCAGATCCAGTGGCAGCGATCACCGAGTATCTGCACTGTATTGCAGATGAAGCAGATGCTCGTAACTTTGTTTTCGACAGAAAAAAACTTGCAGAGCGCCGTCTAGTTGCACTGCTGCCAGTTACCGTGGGGCAGGTGGAGTACGAAACAGACCACTTGCTAAAAAAACTCCAACTGCGTGATCCTCAGAGATTTGTTCACTATAACGAGCATAAACAACTTGAAGTGCATCCACTCTTCAGGGTAATTACAGGCGAAGTTGAGCCATGGGAGAAGGCTACCAGTTAGTGTTACTACTCAAAAAGCACCTCTTTCCACTGCTGCCAGGCACTCTGTTCTGTTTGCGCTACGGGTGCTGTTTCTGCTGGCACAACTACTTGTGGAAGCTGAATAATAACCTCATCTTTTTTTTGTAGCAGCAGTTCATCGCGTAAGATTTTTTCTTGCGTGAACTGAGTTTGTGTGTCGGCATATTTTTTTTGTAAGGCCGTAACTTCAGCTGCAATTGAGTCTCGTTCTTTCTCGAGTGTCATCACATATGCTGAGGAAGTGGTGGCCTTATGGGCACTTTTATCGAGAGAAAAGAGCAGAAAGAGCGTGAAAATGAGGGCAGAGATGAGCGTCAGTGGGTGTTTTAAGATCTGCTGCATTGCTAAAAAGCCGTTCTTATGATATTATAAGTCTTACCAAAGTGACTTTTGGTGATTTTTTGTGAGTCTACGATTATAGAGTAAGTATAAGAAAGAGAGTATGTCTAGTACAGTATCATCCTTATCTGAGTTGCACGCTAGTTTCGTGCAAAGTCTCAAGGATGCAGGGAAAGCACACGCAACCGTTATTGCCTACAGTAAAGATATCGAGCAACTGGTGTTCTTTTTACGCGATGAAAAGGGTAAAACAGAAGTAGCAGCAGTGATAGACATCGACATTGAAGACTTCAAAGAGTTACTCAAAAAGCAACGATATACTGGCAAATCAATCTCACGAAAAATTAACTCAATCAAAGCATTCTTCAGACACCTGCAAGGCCATGGTTTACTTCAAGAGAATCCTGCTGACGTGATTACACATCCAAAGTACGATCAGTCTCCTCCTCGTGTTCTCAGTAAAACCGAGTATCGTGCACTCAGAGATGCGTGTCGCGGTGATGCCCGTATGGCAGCAGTTGTTGAGCTTCTGCTTCAAACAGGTATGCGAATCAGTGAGCTTGCAGCACTCGAAATCCCAGATATCGACTTTGAACGCAACGTCATTACTATCCAGCCACAAGAAGCACGAGGGATGCGCCGAGTTCCGTTAAACACTGCTGCAAAGCAAGCGGTTATGGACTACTTAGCCCTTCGCCCACGAGCACGAGAAAAAGTCCTCTTCCTTACTAAAACCTGCCGCCCATTTTTAGTGCGAAACATCCGTACTGCTCTCGACAGATACTTCAGACTTGCTGGTATTAAAGAAGCAAAAGTGAACGACCTGCGCCATACTTTTATTGTCGAGCAGCTCAAAGCAGGCACACCACTGGTGTACATTTCACAGCTGGTTGGCCATAAGAGAATTACCACAACAGAAAAATACTTAAAGTTAATTGAAGCTCCAGATATGCAGCCTTCAATTCAAATTGAAGAACTGTAAAAATACTCCTCTTTGCAAAACTGCTCCTTCAAGGTACTATACGCTCGTGCTGTACGAACTAGTACAGAATAGTACTCTATAGAAAGAAAAGCAGTATGAAAAACCCAGAGAACGCATCTACACAAGTTGCAGCAGCTGAAAAACTTGGATTTTCAGGAAGTTTCGTACTCCTGAAAGCATGGATTGAATCACTGATGGCTTCACAGTATAGTGGAGTAACGACACACACTGGTTCTCGTTTCCACGACGTAGAAGCAAACAAACAAGCACTTGGTATTCAACCAGCAGTACTGAGACGTCAAGAAGCAGCGCAAGGTGTTGTTGCAAAAGAAGCTGCTCAATTTGGGAGAATCTTTAAAGTTGGTACCTCACGTTCAAGAAACGGTAACAAGTAACACACCTGTATGCACGAAGAACTTGAAAAGCCTGAAAGTATTGACTACGCAACCTTCGCGCAGCTTGATATGCGAGTAGCAACAGTGCTGAGCGCACAGGTTGTTGAGGGTGCAGATAGACTGCTCTGTCTGGTGCTTGATGCAGGTGAGCTGGGTGAGCGGACAGTTGTTTCTGGCATTAGAGAGTGGTACTCCCCTGAAGAACTTATTGGTACACAGGTTATCTACTTAGCAAATCTTGCTCCACGAAAGTTAAAAGGCGTTATCAGTCAGGGTATGTTGCTTGCGGCAGGGGCTGAAACAGCAGTTCTGCTTCAAAGCCGTGTGCCCGTTGCTCCAGGTACGCCAGTTCGATAGAAATATCGTGTGGTGTTCTTAAAGCTTTCCTGCTACTCTATGCATTCGTGATACAATAGCCCCAAGTTGAGGAGTCTACTCATATGGCCAAAGATACCCAAAAACAGAGTGAAACAAAACCAAAAGAAGCTCCTAAAAGTGAAGGTTTTAAGTCATTCTCAGTGCAGATAAACCTCAAGAACCTGTTGAATAAAAGTCTGCTCTATATTTTTATAGCGCTGCTTTTTATCCCGTTCTTACTTTCGTTTTTTTCTGGTGAAGCAAAAAAACAAATTACGCTCTCAGAGATGATCTCTGATGTGCGCCAAGAAAAAGTCTCTCGAATTGAAGTTTCTGGCAATGAGCTTATTGTTACCTATAAGGATTCCACAGTTAAAACCACTAAAAAAGAAGACGGTCAAAACTTGGTGTCTGTGTTTGAAGCCGCCAACATTGATCTTCAAGCAGCGAACATTGAAGTGGTGCAGCGATCTTTCTGGAGCATGCTCTGGGAGCTTCTCTTAACAGTTCTTCCCATTGCACTCATGGTAGGCGTATTCCTCTTTATCTTCAGACAAGCTCGCGGTGCTCAAGATGGCATCATGGGCATTGGTAAGAGTAAAGCAAAGCTCTTTGTGAAAGGCAAACAAAACCTCTCGTTCAAAGACGTTGGTGGCATGGATGAAGCGAAAAAAGAGTTAGAGGAAATTGTCGACTTTCTTAAAGATCCTAAAAAGTATACCAAGCTGGGGGCAAGAACTCCAAAGGGTGTGCTCTTGGTTGGCCCTGCTGGTACGGGAAAGACGCTGCTTGCACGAGCAGTAGCTGGCGAAGCAAATGTCCAGTTTCTCTCAATTGCCGGAAGTGAGTTTATGGAGATGCTTGTCGGTGTCGGTGCCTCTCGTGCTCGTGATCTTTTTGCAACTGCAAAGAAACTTGCTCCAGCAATCATTTTTATAGACGAGATCGATGCGATCGGTCGTGTCCGTGGCATGGGAAGCATGGGTGGGCATGACGAGCGTGAACAAACACTCAACCAAATACTTGTTGAGATGGACGGCTTTACTCAAAATGATAACGTCATTGTCATGGCAGCAACCAATCGAGGTGACATGCTTGATCCAGCACTCGTGCGGCCAGGAAGATTTGATAGAAGAGTTACCGTTTCTCTCCCAGATTTAGAAGAGCGCAAGTACATCCTGTCGATTCACGCCAAGAAAAAACCATTCGTATCAGAGTTGAACTGGGAAAAGGTTGCAAAGCGCACTGTTGGCTTTTCAGGTGCAGACCTTGAAAACATGCTCAATGAAGCAGCAATTGCCGTAGCACGAACAAACAGAACTGAAATCACTTCTGAAGATATCGAAGAAGCTTCACTCAAGGTCAAGCTGGGCCCAAGTAAGAAGCGACTGCACGATGACTACGAGCGCAAGATGACTGCCTATCATGAGGCTGGTCACGCAGTTGTCGCGCACACGTCACCCTATGCAGATCCGGTACACCGCATCTCGATTGTTTCTCGTGGACATGCGCTTGGCTTCACCTTAACCCCACCTGAAAAAGACAAGTTACAGACAACCAAGTCAGAACTACTTGACGAAGTTGCAGTGCTTTTGGGCGGAAGAGCAGCTGAAAAGCTTATCTTTAACGAGCTGACTGCTGGTGCTAGTAGTGACATCGACCGCGCAACGAGAATTGCCCGGGCAATGGTCATGGAGTATGGTATGAGTGAGCTCGGGCCAATGAACTTCACCCCACAGTACGAGACAAACTACAATAAAGCATATGGCGAGCCACAGAAGATCTCTGAAGAGCTGCAACAAAAAGTTGATGAAGCTGTCCGCACCTTTATTGCTGAAGGAGAGAAACGCGCACTTAAGATACTACAAGATAATAAACGAGTATTAACAGCAGTTTCCGAGCGGTTGCTGGAAGTAGAGTCTCTTGACGGAGACGAGTTCGCAGCACTGATGGAAACGCCAAAAGCAAAGGTCTAGTATGAGCCTAACTGCAGAGTTCATGGATTTTGGTGAGCCGGAGGATGATGAGGGCACAGATAAAAAGAAATCAAAAGAGCCTCAGTCTAAAGCTCATCCCACTGATCAGGAGGCATATAGTCTTGTTGTTGCGGCGATGTTGCGACAAGTAACCGAGTCATTCAAAAAAGCTGCAGAAGCACATACTACGCGGGCTCAAGAAACTATCGATCTCGCTTGGTATCAACTTGTTGATTTTTTATTCGAAACTCAGATCCCGTTTGATTCAGCCGTTGTCCCTGGATACACCGGTGAGTGTATGATCCCACTAATTGATGAGAGAATAAATAGTATTGCTGCAGATGGTAAAGTTGCAGTGCGGCCAGTATTTTTGTTAATTCTTGTTCCGGGAAAAGAAATTGTCTTTTACTCAAGAGCAACTAAAAAAGAGGTAGCCCACTTTGATGCCGAGCAGCTCGATCTCTACCTGAAAGGTTTTAATGCCACACAGATTAAACTGATTATTGCGGAACTACTCGTAAAGCAGTTTGTTGAACAAGATGCAGTAGATTTTAAGTATCGAAGCACTGGCTATGTGCTGAGTGAGGACACAGAAGAATTTTTACGAAGTGTAGTTAAAGACTAATGGGAACACAAAAAAAACTCATGATTATTGATGGTCACGGTATTATTTACCGTGCATATCATGCGTTTCCACCACTTACAACACCTGAAGGTGTTTTAGTAAATGCCGTCTATGGATTTACTCGTATCTTGTTAACCGCTCTGCGCGATGTTAAGCCAGAGTATGTGGTGGTAACCTTCGATCACAAAACACCCACCCTTCGCTCTCAAGAGTACGCCGAGTATAAAGCGCAACGCGCTGCCATGCCCGATGACTTGAAGCCGCAAATTGCGCTCGTAAAAGAAGTGGTCTCAGCACTCAACATTCCACAGTTTGAGAAAGAAGGCTACGAAGCAGATGATCTTATTGGTACGATTAGTAGACTGGTCTGTGAAACAGAAAAAGATGTAAAAGTCGTAATTATTTCTGGAGATAAAGACATGTTGCAACTCGTCACCGACTGTGTTCACGTCTGGATGCCAGCCAGAGGCAAAGAAGGAGTTGAGCTTGAGTACGGCCCCGAAGACGTAAAAAACTTTTTGAAGGTAACGCCTGAGCAAGTCACTGAACTCAAAGGACTGATGGGGGATACGTCAGATAACATTCCTGGTGTCCGCGGTGTTGGTCCAACAAGTGCTCAGGCCCTTATCGCAGCATTCACAACCATTGACGGAGTCTATGCTGCACTCGACCGCGTTGAAAATGGCACTGCTACTGAAGCTGAAAAAGCCGTCCTCAAAGGCGCTCTCGTCACTAAACTACAGACAGATAAAGAAAACGCATTTCTCAGTAGAAAGCTAGCAACGATCGATCGATTCTCCCCAATTACATTTGCTCTAGAACCCTGCAGAGTTGCAGACTTTGATAAACAAAAAGTCAGTGATCTCTTCGAGAAGATGCTCTTTAAGTCACTCATCTCACTTTTGCCAAAAGACGAGTTCGAGCTTGGCGTGCAGAGCGCACTTTTTTAAGTGGTAGAGAGTACAATGGAAGTATGGCTGAAATGAAGATTGCACTCGTTCATGACTATCTGCGTGAGTACGGTGGTGCCGAACGCGTACTCGAATCACTGCACGAACTCTATCCAGATGCCCCGGTCTACACGGCATTCTTTGATGCTGAGATGCTGGGGATTCATGCTGCGCGTTTTGCCGAATGGGATATCAGAGAAACAGGCATGACTAGCCTGCCGTGGTACAAAAAACTGCACTCACCGTATCGCATCTTTGCTCCTTATTTTTTTAAGCGCCTTGATTTAAGTCAGTACGACTGTGTTATTTCTTCAACAAATGCGTATTACGCAAAAGCAGTCCAGGTACAAAATGGCGTTCATATCTGCTACTGTCATACGCCACCAAGAGCTCTCTACGGCTATCGCACAATGAGCGACTGGAAAAAGAACCCACTTATCAGAGTGCTTGGCGAGGTGAGTAATCATTTTCTTAGAATCGCAGACTTCATGATGGCTCAGAAAGTAGATTTTTTTATCGCCAACTCTCTGGAAACAGCGGCACGGATTAAGCACTACTATCGCCGGGACTCAGTCGTTATTCATCCGCCGGTAAGCATTCCCAGTAGTCTTCCTAAAAAAAGCAAACGCTCGTATTTTTTGTATGTAAACCGGCTGGCACTCGCCAAGCATCCTGAACTGGCTATCGCCGTCTGTACAACAGAGAACTATCCACTCAAAGTTGTGGGTGAAGGGAAGCTCCGTGAGCAGCTTGAAGCTCTCGCTGGCCCGAGTATTCAGTTCCTTGGTGGAGTCTCAGATAGTGAACTCGATGCCGTCTATGCTGGTGCAGAAGCGTTGCTTTATCCGGTTGAAGATGAAGACTTTGGTATTGTACCCATTGAAGCTTTTGCACACGGTGTACCAGTCATTGCACACAACTCAGGTGGTCCAAAAGAGACGGTTCTAGCAGGGAAGACAGGGGTGCTTTTTTCTGAACTCACCGAGGCTGGACTAAAAGAAGCAATCGACTCGTTCCGGGCACAAACATTTTCACCAGACTCGCTCTATGCGTTTTCTCAACAGTTTAGTGACAGTGTTTTTAAGGACAAGATTCGCTCATTTGTAAAAAAAGTTACGGCGCGCTAATTTCAGCTAAGACAACTTCATAGGGACTCAGTGGCACTGAAAAGGTGAGGCTACTATTTTGCGCGGTGATCTTTTGCACCCGTTTACCCCTGGTAAGCGAAGTGAAGGTAACTGTGTACTCACCAGGTGAAAGAGAAGATAGTGTGACTGGCACCGTCTCTGAGTTCTTGCCGGCAGGGTCATAATTGACGAGCATAACTTGCCAGTGTTTCTCATCACTTCTAGTGGCAAGTGCTTTGACAAAGCTCCCTTTTCCCATTAGTTTCAAGCGTTCTGATCCCAGTCGTTCTAAAAGCTTAAGTGCTGCAAAGCGTGGTTTCTGTCGCGCACCAGCATCAGCATGGGTGAACAGTCCCCATCTGCCCCAGTGCGCTGCTTGAGCAGGATCTCTACCATCTTGAATCTCAAAAACAAATGCTTTACTGACAATCCCCACCATCTCGATTGCTCCTGCTACGGTGTGTGCTGCGCCAACTGACGTGTCGTAGCCAGGGTTGTTGTTACTATCGTGTCCCCACTCGGTAATATGAAACTCAACTGTTGGTGCAAGCGCTGGATAGGCAGTCATCCACTCGCGCACCTGCGTCATATCTTTTCGGTAGATATTGATGTCGGTGTCATAGCGGTGCCACGAAAAGAAATCAAACTTTAAGTTGTTTTTTTGAACGTGGGTGAGTAGTGCGTCAAACCAGTTCTTGTACAGTGCAGTTGTTGCTGGCCCACCAAGCTTAAACGGCCGCTGTACCCGTGCAGCTTGTGCTCCTTGTGCAGCATAGGTGTAGAGAGTGAGGTAGTTGCGGTCGCCAAAGTACTTCCACTTGCCAAAGAGATCAGGCTCGTTCCAAACCTCGTAGTACACATCATCGATGGCGCGCGTGCCACTAACGTGTTCAATAGTTTTCTGTACCATGTACTGCCAGTCTTCGTACCGTACCGGTGGCCCGGTGAGTTCACCACCTTGAGCCAAGCTGGGTGCCATGTAGGAGAGTGAGATATACGGCTTCGCACCAACTGCCTTGATGTCTGAAAGAATCAAGTCGAACTGAGTGAAGTTCATCTGAACATTCCCGGGAGTGCCTGAAACAATATCGTAAAAATCAAAGATATGGTCAAGGCGAATGTACTCAGGATTGAGTGACTTCACTTGTGCCCCAATCGGTTGCAGCCGCCACTCGTGATCTTCACCCCCTTGTGCTAAGTTATGCCACGGCTTGTCGTAACCACCCAGAACTGCCGCAGTATCAATCGTGATCTGAGCTGGCTCAGGTGCTGCATGTGGCAGGAGGTTCGTTAAAACTGAAATATTGCGAACACCCAGGAGTAAGCCAAGACCTACCAGTAGGACAGTGACAACCGAACCAAGCAGTGAAAACAGAATCTTTCGTGAGTGTTGTTTTTGTGTCACGCTACTATCTTGTCACACTTTTTCTGCCTTGTCATTTGACTTTTTTTAGCAAACGCTATATATTAGTGCTAATATACAGGTGCCAACGTATGATTGATTTAACCCCTCGTCAAATCCAGATCCTTCGCGCAATTATTCAAGAGTTCATCGAGACAGCAGAGCCAGTTGGTTCTGACACGATCGATAAAAAATTCAACATTGGTGTCTCTCCAGCCACAATCAGAAACGAGATGGTGCAGCTTGCTGACCAAGGGTATCTCTCAAAATCTCACACCAGTGCGGGCCGTATTCCTACGCCCGTTGCGCTCAAGTTATACGTCAATGAACTGATGAAAGAGAAAGAACTTTCTGTTGCTGATGAAGTCTCAGCTAAAGAAAAAATCTGGGAAAGTCGCTCTGAAGTACACGAGCTGCTCGAAGAAATGACAAAAGTACTTGCTGATAGATCTCATGCGCTGGGAGTCTCGGTTCTCAATCAGCAACGGGTCTTCCACTCAGGATACGCAAACTTACTGAACATGCCTGAGTTCTACGATATCAACGTTATGAGACAAGTCTTACAACTGGTCGAAGAGGCAAAGGTACTCGATGACATCTTTTCTCATGCAGTCAGTGAGAACCAAGTGCAAGTTATTTATGGTCAGGAACTAGGGAACAAAGACCTCGAACCAATTGGCCTCATTCACATGTCGTTTACCGTCCGTGGCATTCCTTGCCGGCTCGGAGTACTTGGCTCAAGTAGATTTGATTACGCATACGTCATTCCAATGATGAAGTACATGCGCGCCTTAGTAAAAGAACTAGCGGAGTAATATGAAAGCACAGACACACGATCTACCAATTGAAGAGAGTACTGACGGTGAAGAGGGTGTGGCACTGCTTTCTGAAACTGTCGAAAGACTTGAAGCCCAAGTGCAGCACCTCAAAGAAGAAGTGCTCCGTTCTCAGGCTGACTATCAGAACTTACTGCGCCGCACAAAAGAAGAGCGCACTCAGTTTGTTCAGTTTGCACTCAAGGGTTGCATGGAAGATATTATCGAACCGCTGGAGCACTTAACACTGACTGCAGAACAACTGCAAAATCCTGTTCTGTCGATGGTAGTCACACAGCTTATGAATAAACTATCTGAACAAGGTCTCCAAGAAATCACCGTTATGGGTAAGCCATTCTCACTCGACACTATGGAAGTTGTTGAACTGACAGATGCTGCTACAGAAGAAACTGGAGTAGTTGTAAAAGTCGTAAAACGAGGGTACACACTGAACGGTTCTGTCTTACAACACGCCAAGGTAGTGATCGGTTCTCGGAGTTAGCAGTCTATTGACAAGACTGCCAATTTTGTGTATTATGGACTGAGAATAAGCAACAGTTGCAGTTAAAAAGTTGAAAGGATGTATGTCAAATACAGGTAAAATAATTGGTATCGATCTGGGAACCACCAACTCTGCAGTTGCAGTTATGGAAGGTGGCTCTCCAAAGATTATCGCTACACGCGAAGGAAGAAATACCTTCCCTTCTATCGTTGGATTTAAAGGCAGCGACATAATTGTCGGTGATCCAGCAAAGCGACAGATGGTTATGAATCCTAAAAAGACGATTAACTCTGTGAAGCGTTTCATGGGAAGAAAGCTGAAAGATGACGCAGTCAAAGCTGCCATCAAACACGTTTCTTACACCGTGGCTGAGGGTAAACAAGGTATGGCTGTCGTCGAAGTTGATGGCAAGCAGTACACCCCACAAGAAATCTCAGCAAAGATTTTAGCAAAAGCAAAACAAGATGCTGAGAGTTACTTGGGCGGTGAAGTTACCAGAGCTGTTATCACCGTTCCTGCCTACTTTGATGACTCACAACGCCAGGCCACTAAGCAAGCTGGAGAGATTGCTGGTTTAACAGTAGAGCGCATCGTCAACGAGCCAACTGCTGCCGCACTTGCCTACGGTCTTGATAAAAAAGGAAACAGTACTATCGCTGTCTACGACTTAGGTGGTGGTACATTCGATATCTCTATCTTAGAGATTGGCGATGGTGTTTTTGAAGTTAAAGCAACCAACGGAGACACGTTCCTCGGCGGTGACGACTTTGATAATGCAATCATCGAGTGGATCCTTGCTGAGTTCAAGAAAGAGACAGGCAAAGATATCGCTAAAGATCCACAAGCACTGCAACGGGTCAAAGATGCTGCAGAAAAAGCCAAGATCGAGCTTTCAAGTGCACAAAGTACCGAAATTAACCAACCATTTATTACACAGGGTGAGGATGGACAAGCACTGCACCTTACCTTAACGCTCACTCGGGCAAAGCTTGAAGAGTTAGTTGATGGCCTCATCAAGAAGTCATTTGAGCCAGTTAAGAAAGCGCTCAAAGATGCCAAGCTCTCTCCAAGTGACATCTCAGAAGTTGTGTTAGTTGGTGGTATGACTCGCATGCCAAAAGTTGTTGAAGAAGTGAAGAAGTTTTTCGGCAAGCAGCCACATCAAGGGGTGAACCCCGATGAAGTCGTGGCAATTGGTGCTGCTGTACAAGCTGGTGTGATTGGTGGAGACGTTAAAGATGTCGTCTTGCTCGACGTAACTCCGTTAACGCTCGGTCTTGAAACACTCGGTGGAGTGCGCACTGCACTCATTGAGCGCAACACAACCGTGCCAACCAAGAAGTCACAAGTGTTCTCGACAGCTTCAGATAATCAGACGCAAGTTGAGATCAACGTACTGCAAGGTGAGCGCGAGATGGCTGCAGACAACCGTACACTCGGTCGCTTCGTTCTGGATGGGATTCCACCAGCACCACGCGGTGTTCCACAAGTTGAAGTGACGTTTGATATCGACTCAAATGGTATCTTGCACGTAACAGCAAAAGAAAAGAACACGGGTAAAGAGCAGAAGATCACGATTCAAAACTCAACAAATCTTTCAAAAGAAGAAGTTGAGAAGATGCGCGTCGAAGCTGAGCAGCATGCTGACGAAGACAAAGCAAAGCGTGAGCTCATCGAAGCTAAGAATCATGCAAACAGTGTTGCCTTCGAAATTGAGAAGCAGCTGAAAGACTACGGCGATAAGCTTGAAGCAAAAGATAAAGAAGCTATCGAAGAGAACGTGAAGAAGCTCAAAGAGTTAGCTGCACAAGAGTCTGTTACCAAAGCAGAGCTCGATACCGCAACCGAAGAGATGTTTAAGTCTGCACAAAAAATTGGTGAGGCAATGCAGAAGGCACAGCCACAACCAGGTGCAGAGACCGCAGCTCCTGGTTCTGAAGAAGCCCCACAGGCTGAAGCGAAAAAGGATGTTGAAGAGGGTGAAGTCGTCTAAGACACACCCGCACGGCGTAGTGCAACACATGAAAGCCTCGGTTCTGTACACACAGACCGAGGCTTTTTATTGGCCGTAAAAAAAGAAATTAGAACAGTGTATTGTTTGCAAGACACGCTGCTAGCTTTTTGTAGACAGTGACGATTTGTGCATGAGTCGGTGTCGCTCCAAGTGCTTGTTTTATCCGGGTTGAGAGGGTGCCTTTCTCAAGAATTGACTCAATTGTGGGCATCCACTCGAGTCTGCCGCGACGCTGTTCTATGATCGCAAGCAGTCCAGTGAGAACTTGGCTCGCTGTGGCAGTTGTCCCAGAATAACCACACGCATGCAGATAGTCAGCGTGCGTGATCTGAGTAGACTCTGCTGTTGCAATACCTGAGCGCAGTATTTCGGCAAGCTCGGTGTGGGTGAAGTGCTGCTGCTCTGTCAGCGGAATGAACGCTTCAGCGATAAACAGCTGTAAGATTTCAGTAATAAATTGTGTGATCGCGATATCCGCTTCTGGGCACTCTTGTGAATCTATAATTCTAATTTCAATTCTGCCTTCCGCAAACGAAACCCGAGCTCCGCGCGAGTTTAAGGCTGGTGTGGAGAGAACTTTATCAGGATCAACCGGAGCAATTTGTGCGTAGAGTGGGGTCAAAATGGTGTCTGTATACTCCTGCTCACTCCACACTGCTTCAGGCACAATCGAGCCAGTGATGAGCGGATACCGCGCTTGGTTTGTGCGGTAAACTTCAAGCCGTGAGTCAAGAAAATCTGTATACACCCCTTCAAGCAGCGGAGTACTGGCTGCAATACCAGGAATGAGTGGTAGTACCAGCCGGATTGCTGCATGAAGTTTTGCAAACTCAGCGTCGTCTTGGAAAGAAAGATTCAAGTGCGTGCTCTGTAAGTTTGCCCAGCCATGACGGCGACAGTTAAAGACGGTGTCATAGTGTTCATACACTTCATGCCACTTGTGTTGCCACAGAACTGTCTCTTCAGCTGGATTCATAAAGGGATGCGCACCTGTTGGTAACAGACAGGCGTTGTGTGGTGCCAGGAGTTCGTTAATTGCAGTCACTTCAGCAGCAAACTTTTGTGAGAGTCCTGCAAGGGTTGTAACGGGAAGCTCAGGACGCACTTCGACAACGTGCGCGACTAACTCATTCGACCAGTTCAGTCCAGATTCTCGCTGTACTTCATCGGTGCTGACACCCGCTGCCTGTAACACATAGTCTGAGTGGGGGATGATGTCTAAGGTATCTTTATCTACAACCATGTACTCAATTTCAACACCATACCGCGAAAAGAGTGAGTACCTCATAGCGCTACCTTTTCTTGTTTGCGCAGCTTTTCGACACGGCGCATAAAAGAATAAATAATTGTTTCGTACAGCTTCTGCTTCGAGACTTGATCTTCAACTCTGTTATCGATATTTGGGTTATCATTGACTTCAATAACGAGCACTTCACCATCTACTTCTTTGAGATCGACGCCGTAGAGTCCATCCCCAATCAGTTGCGTGGCTTCAAGTGCAGTACGCACAACTTTTTTTGGCACAGCGTCGATAGGTAGTGTCTCGTGTTTACCATCGACCGTTGTTTTGTTTTCCCAGTCGTAGATCTGCCAGTGGTTCTTTGCCATAAAGTACTTGCAGGCAAAGAGTGGTTTGTTGTCGAGAATACCAATGCGCCAGTCAAAGGCTGTGGGCATGAACGACTGAGCAATGAGCAGGTCTGACTCTTGCAGCATCTCGTGTAGCTTCGTTTGAAGCTCCTCTGCAGTACTGACCTTGATGACTCCTTGAGAGAACGAACTATCAGGCAGCTTGAGTACGCACGGCAGCTGAACCGTGGCTTCAACTTGATCTGTATTATATTTATGCACAATCATCGTTGGGGGTGTAGGAATCTTTGCTTTAGCGAGCAGCTCAGCCAGGTACACTTTATTCGAGCAGCGCATAATAGAATCTGGATCATCAATAACCGCAATTCCTTCAGTGAGCGCGCGGCGGGCAAAACGGTAGGTGTAGTGATTCACCGAAGTTGTGGCACGAATAAAGAGCGCGTCAAATTCTTCGATGCGAGAGTACTCGTTTTCAGTAATCGTCTCAACGTGGATGTGTTCTTCTTCAGCTGCTGTAATAAAGTTTTTGAGTGCCTGTTTGTTAGAAGGCGGGGCTTTTTCTTCTGGATCAACTAAAATAGCAAGGTCAAAAATAGGATTCTCGAGCATGGGAAGTGCGTGCCGTTTCTTATTAAAGTACTCGTCTGCGCACTTGGTTACAAAGGCACGATCTTCTTCAGGGATGTCAGTTACTTGGAGTGGCGAAATATTTTCGAGTACCCAGCGTTTGTTGTACACAAATTGAGCCTTAAAGAGTGGCGTTTGAAAGAGATTGTAAAGCTCTTTGCTGAGCTCATCGTAGGTTGAAGCAAAGTTCTTACCAAAGTAAACCGAGAGGGTAAAGTTCTCAGATTTAATGCGGCGCAAGCTCTTTTGAAAGAGTGTATCGAGCTCATCAGAAATGGAACGAATAATTGTTTTTGACTTAAAGTCTTGAATAGTGCTGATCTCAGGAATTACTCGCTGGCCGCGCGCTTCAGCAAGCAGTGATACGTAGTAGCCCAGCGTTTGATACCGGTATGAACTACAGAGATTAAAGACTCTCAGCGAACGGTCTTGGCTGTAGTGTGTTGAAGTGAGATACTCACGAGCTGAGATAACAGGAGCTTGCTCGGAGAGTTGCCATCGGTCAGGATTATTGACTACGATTATGTTTTGCATACGTGCGTATCTCCGCATTATACACGGTTTTAACTACCCGCAATGGGTGATCTGTGTGATAGTATATCTCTGATATGAAACCGACACTTTCCGTTATTGTTCCTGTATACAATGAAGAAAAAACAGTCGGTGTTATTATTAAAAAATTACTTGCTGTTTCTGTAATAAATGAGATCATCGTTGTGAACGATGGCTCAACTGATGGCACCGCTGCTGCACTGAAAAAATTCTCAGAAAAAAAAGTTGTCATCATTCGTAAAGAAAATGGGGGTAAAGGGAGTGCAATTCAAGCGGGGCTGCAACGAGTTACTAGCAGTCATGTACTCATTCAGGATGCAGATCTTGAGTATGACCCAATTGATATTCCAGTGCTATTCGATCCTATCCAACGAGGACGGGTCTCAATTGTATACGGTTCACGCTTTTTAGGACCACACTTAAATCTCTTGTTTTGGCACCGAGTAGGAAATCACTTCCTTAACTTTATTATCAATATTTTATTTAATACCACACTTTCTGATATGGAGACGTGTTATAAACTACTTCCCACTGATGTGTTCCGTTCGTTGAACATTACCTCAAATAATTTTGACATGGAACCTGAAATAACTTGTAAATTATTGGTGCGCGGATATAAAATTTATGAAGTTCCCATTAGCTACATTGGTAGAGACTTTAGTCAAGGTAAAAAGATAACCTGGAGAGATGGGTTTAGTGCAGTGCGAACAATACTCGCTATTCGTTTCTCAACACTGCTTGACTCTCCACAACTTGAAATATGAAGCAGCTGCGCTGGTATTTTTCTCGTGAGGTCTTGAGTGTTCTCATCATAGCCGCAGTTGTTTGTCTGTTTCGTTTTTATCCGTTTCTGTTTGGAAAAACGCTTGTATTTGGCGATAACTACTCGCTGATGGTGCCCGGAAAGATCTTTACTGCAGCGGCTCTGAGAAGTGGCGAGTTACCGTTCTGGAACCCCTACATCTTTGCCGGGGTGAACTGGATTGGAGACATTAACCAGTCTGTCTTGTACTTAACGAGTGCTTTGTTTGTGTTTCTGCAGCCAGTTGCTGCTGTAAACCTAACAATTATCTTGCACTATTTTTTGGCAATTTGGGGTATGTATCTTCTAGCAAAAAAAGAAACAGGGGATACGCACAAAGCACTGTTTGCCGCAGTTTTGTGGGCGGTGTCTACACAGGTTGCGGGAAGCACTAATAACTTTTCAACCCTACAGTCGATTGTGTGGTTTCCGTTTATCATCTGGGCGGGGTTACACGTGCTGCAGAGTGCGCGCTATAAAGTTTTGTTTGCACTATTTGTAACACTTCAGTTTTTAGCTGGATATCCGCAACACGTTGTGTATGCAGTTTTTTTTGCGGTTGTTCATTCGTACTTTACGAGTCGTAGTGAGCGTTTCACGACCTGGCTGGCGCACTGGGTTGGCACTGGCGTTTTGACCTTGGGTTGTTCTGCGGTAGCGTGGCTGCCGTTTGCAGAGTCGCTCTTGGCATCAACCAGAATGGTGCAGACAGCGGCACAAGCACAAACCGGCTCGCTACACCCTGCTATGCTCAGTAAAGCCGTCCTTTCGTATTTTTTTGACAAGCCAAGCGCTGGTATGAAGTGGGGGCCTGCCTGGAGTGGTCAACCAAACATGCTCTGGAATATTTCTGCACTTGGCTCACTGCTTGTCGCACTTTCTT
>CAYMVN010000011.1:23138-24194 GCA_964394125.1 uncultured Pseudomonadales bacterium
AAGCAGCTGCGGACTAAACGAGTTGTGTTGTATGCTGCCATTTGTGGCATCACGCTAGTTTTTTCGTTTGGTACCTACTTGCCGTGGTTCGAGCAGCTGCAAACACTTATCCCGTTTTTTAGAGTAGGGCGATATCCTAGCATGGTGCTCATTATTACCACGCTCTATCTTATTTTGTGGCTGGTAACGGTCATCAACGAGAGTGAAAAAATCCTCAGAAAGTCGTGGCTCTTTGGTGGTGCTGCAGCAGGTGTGGGGCTGCTTGCTCTCGGTGCTCTGGTTGCAACATATACTGTGCCTGAGCGCGTCTGGGCAGCTCTGAATGTGCTGACCCATAACGCGCTTATGAATAGCACCTTTCACACCTTCGCACGCGACACAATCATTCTTACAGTTATTCTTGAAAACATCATTGTTATAAGTCTCTGTACCGCTCTGGCACTCACTGCACTGAGAAAAAAGATGTGGGTGGTGGCATACATCATTCTCTGCGCGGAGTGTGTGTATGGAACACAAGCAAATTTCTTTTTTGCACCAGCACAGGTGTATCCAACAACGAGTGAAGTTGCACTACAAAAAGCTGCTAGTGACAAGTTTAATGTAAAAGTTCGGTCTGCGCGTGTTCTTACCAGAGCAAGCAACATGCCGTACAGTGACTTTGGTAGCTACTGGGAAGCACTGACGGTACGTGCCCCGTTTTCAGACTCGTTTGTAGACGCTTCAGAACTTGCATCGTATAGCCGTTTGCGGCACTTGCAAAACGGGTACGTGCCAAACTGGAACATGGTGTACGGCGTTTCGCTCATAAACGGCTACACTGCGTTATTGCCACAAGACTTTGCAGGGGTTTGGCAGCATGCTGATGAAACTCCACGGATTAACTTTATCTCAAGTATTGATCCAACAAAGAGTGGCGCGCTCAGAGACTGGGCAGTTCAGTACTATCTCATAGATACGGCATATCCACTGTACGATGAAGTGCTGCCTGCAGAGACGGTAGCCAGCTCCGGTACACTTCAGCTTATGAAAGTACCTGACACACTGAGCCGATTTCGC
>CAYMVN010000012.1:0-21517 GCA_964394125.1 uncultured Pseudomonadales bacterium
ATCTGCGAAACTGGAGCATGGGAAAGCAATTGTTCGGAATGTTTTTGCACACCAGTGAAAAGCAATCGAGTGGTGGTTTCAGTTTAGATCGTGCCACGTACATTCTGCGTGCACTCAATTTGCAGTGGCAAGACATCTGGAATATTGAAAAGTCTGCGCAACTTTTTTCTGCACTGTCGTTCCTTTTAGCAGGTGTGTGGATTGTGCTTAGTATTCAAAAGATGAAGAAAAGCACTGCCCAATTCCATTTACAGTTGTTGCTTGTGATAGCATGTATTGTCACTGCATACTACCTCTTTTTCCCGGCTCCGGTGCCTGAGTACTATCTGCGTTCCTTGCAAGCAGTGACTGTGTTATATCTCGGGTTTGGACTGACACAATTTTTGAAAATAAAGTACATCGGTAAAGCACTCTTTGCTGTTTGCTTACTCACTTTCGTTTGGCAAAGTGGCAGTAAGTTCAGTGAAGTGTGGAGTTCGACAAACTTGATAAAATTAAAGAATAAAGAAGCAGTCGTGAAGCACATCATTGAACAGGCACACGGAGAACCATTTCAAGTTTCGTACGTCACAGAAGTTGGTTGGCAGTACGGTTTTAAGTCACTGTTTGCAGTAGCAGGTGTTGAGCCAGGAAGTACAGGCCCGGTCTATAGCATTATTTCACCTGCTACATTCGTTTCCGATCAAGCAGGGCTCGAGTTTTTCAGTGGCGGTGTGGCAGTTAACTATCCGGACTAAAAATATGTATACCTATCAACAAGTGTGTGGTGATAAAAAACGAGTGTTGTTTGTAACAGCACATCCTGATGACTCAGGAGTTTTCTTTGGTGCGCTCATTTCACAGCTGAGAAGCGAAGGAAAAGAAGTGTATGTCCTCCTTGTAACAACTGGTGCGCGTGGAAGTCGCGACGATGTTATTTCTGAGAACCTGCTAGCAGAAAAGCGTCTAGCTGAAGAGACTGCCTGTTTGTCAGTTCTTGGAGTAGCCAAAGAAAATATTTTTTGCCTTGGGTATGCAGATGGTGAAGTAGAAAGTGATCTCACGCTTATTGGACAGATCGCGTATTACCTCAGAACGAACAAAATAGACTTGGTTGCTACACACGAGCCAACACTTCAGTATGTTCCGGTACCGGGGCAGCAGGGCTTTTCTATTCAGCATCGTGATCACCGAAAAATTGGTGAAGCAGTGCTTGATGCCGTGTATCCGTTCGCCCTTAATAGATCATTTTTTCCCGAGCACGCTGCCCAGGGAGTCGAGCCACACACCGTCCTTGAAGTATTGTTAACACCTGAGAATGGATACAACCTTGAGTTCGACTTTACAGATACGTGTGCACAAAAAAGAACCGCACTCGCAAAGCATGCTTCTCAATTCTCTGCTGAGATCATTGAGCGAATTCTTACCATGTTCGCACGAGATGGAAGAAACTTCGAGAGATACTCATATATTAAACTCCTTCGCTAACCTATGCCAGAAGTTCAGATTGAGCCAAGTTGGAAAGCAGTGCTGGAAAAAGAATTTGAGCAGCCGTATTGGGGCCGACTGACTGACTTTGTGCGCTCTGAGTACGCCACAAAAAAAATATATCCACCGGCTAAAAAAATATTTCATGCCTTTGATGCCTGCCCGTTCGAGTCGGTTAAAGTTGTCATTCTAGGACAAGATCCCTATCATGGCCCGAATCAAGCTCAAGGCTTGAGCTTTGCCGTAGCGGAAGGCATGCAGCTGCCGCCGTCACTGCAGAACATCTATAAGGAGCTCCGTAGCGACGTGCAGATAGAGCCCCTCCCCTCTGGTGATCTTTCTCGGTGGGCAGAACAAGGTGTTTTGCTGCTCAATAGTGTTCTAACAGTTGTTGCGGGAACTCCTGCATCTCACGCACATAAAGGTTGGGAAAACTTTACTGATGCCGTGCTCAGAGAGCTGAATGCGCGAAGATCCGGCATTGTCTACTTGCTGTGGGGAAAGTATGCTCAAAATAAAGGAAGTATCATTGATCACCAAAAAAACTTGGTGCTCAGTTCTGGCCATCCTTCGCCTTTTTCAGCACACTTATTTCATGGCAATCATCACTTTAGTTCTGCAAACACCTACCTTCAGTTGCAAGGGAAAGAAGCAGTTAATTGGCAGTAACCGGCGTGTACTCTAACAAATATGTCTTGAGTTCACTTGGACGTTGAAATTCATGTACAACAGAAATTGTCGGCAGCTGTTTTATTAACTCAGCATTATCAGTACGCACAGTTAAGTAGAAGTACTTGTGCGGGCGGTTACTTTCATCAAGTGTGCTTGAGTTGAGCAGCACACACTGACCAGAAATGAGCTGTGCTCCTTCCGTACAACCTGTCTTAGTTGGCGAAGACAGTGAAACTGCCGCATCGATGCCGCGCGCTTCAAAACCCTGCTCCTTGAGATAAATAACGGAACCATCTCGCACCCCCCAAATTCCGGTTACGACTACCACACTTTGTTCAGGATTCAGTACTGTTGGTATCTCCATAAGTCCGAGTGCCGAGATGTCACCTTGTGTAAAGGGCTTCTCGTTACCGGCATACGGAAAGGTCAGTGGTGAAACAACCATCCACACACTGAGTGCCGCAGTAAGTGCCAGTAAAAATACGACAAAGTGTTGTAGAATTTTTTGTTTCGACTCCCACAGCCAGACAGTCCCCACTGTCGAAAAACTTAAAAGTGCTGGAATGATTGGATAAAAATATCGTGAGGAAATTACTCGTGCCACAAGAATACTTGCAGCAATCGCGATACTGCAGTACACACCAAGAGTTAGAATATTTTGCAACTGCGGTGAGTACTGTTTCCAGTTTTTTTTCTGTGTGTAGAGATACAAAAGAGTGATCAAAATGAGCACACAGATGCCGACAAGGTAGACCGAAAAGTAAGTAGCGACCATAGTACTTGCGCCAATATACATCTGAGGCCTAGTAGTAAGGTTCTCCAGTACTTGGTGTAGTGAGTACGTTAATTCAGTTTCTTTACTGAGAATACCTCCCCAAAAACGCGCAGCACCGACTCTCATGTACCCCACACCTTCCCGGTATAAAAGAAAGGTAAGTACTCCACCGATACTTAGAATACTCGCCTGTATCCATTTTCTTTTGAAGCAGTACTCAATAATCCAAACAGCAACTAACACCGCGTGTATTACAAGAAAAAGCCGTGCAGATGTTTTAGTCATGTATGCCAGTGCAAGCACACTTCCTGAAAGTACGCAGTAGACTAGAGCTAGCAGACCTTTTTTTAGCGATATTTTTTTTACAGCTTCGCGAGCTAACAGCAACAATAAAAATGAAACACTCGCAAAGAAGGTAACTAAACTGTCAACAAATGCCATCCGCTCGACGAAGTAGCCATAAGGGAAAATAAGTGCTGAAATCATGAACCATGTACGATATTTTTTCCCAAAAAGGAGCTGTGTAATGACCGCCCACATGACTGCCGTCCCTGCTCCGGCAACAGCTGAAAGTATCCTCGCGGTTAAAAACGTCGAAGAAAAATGCGGACTCAGCCATGCTGTAAGCCACATAAAAAGCGGCGTCTTGCCATCATTTAAGCTCACATAGGCAAACTCACGACTCTCAAAAAATAGTTTTGCCCAAGAAATATAAATGCCCTCATCCAAGTACATCGGAAATTTCAGTAGCAATATAAGCCGAAGTGTAACGACAAGAAAAAAGAAACCAATCAATACTCCAAACTCAGATACTCTTTTCATTGGCTTATACTAACACAGGCGTGTATGGTAGTATAAGTGGTTAGTATGAGTTATCCCACTTCAGTACGGCTACTTTTTTTTACAACCGGCACTACACTCTGTGTTGTCGGCGCGTTTGTTTTTTTTGTTATTGGCGTGAAAAACCTCGACCTGTTGTACAATCCAAGACTCAGCACTCCGGTTACTCCACTCTATTTTATAAAAATTGCTCGAGAAAACGCACAATCACTCTTCGTTTTTGGCCCGCTCGATGAATCGTGGCGCTCACTGCAGCTTGCAGAGAAACGGTTAGAGGAGGCTCGTATCCTAGACGAGCATGGTTTGAAAAGTCTAGCACAAGGCCAACGTGCGTTGGCAGTTATCAAACAACAAGAAGCACAAAAGGACATCGACACACTTCAAGGCAAAACAGATATCGATTTTCTGCTTGTACAGTATGAAAAAAATAAGAGTGAACTACAGCGCCAAGAACAGTAGCACACTCGCGACTAGATACACAGCCCAGGTGTCTTTCACAACATTTTGAATGACAGCTCTGGTCTCGGAGAGAACTTCTGAGAGTGTGCTCGGTGCTCTATAAAAAAGTTGCGTGGCCAGCTCTCCCGTTTTTGTATCAAAGCCAGTCTCGACTGTCGTTTCGTAGTTTGGGTCACGCTGTGCAATTGTTATCGTGTACTCTGTCCCTTGTGATTCAGCTTGAACAGGGAAGGTAAAGCGTATTGCATCGGGATCACCCAAGTTCTTTCCACTAAAGTCGAGTGAATAGAATGTTTTTCCATTTGTTGCAATCGAAAATACATAGGCTCCCGCATCGGTAAAGTTAAGGTTTTTAAACTGCAGCTCAGTGAAGTACAAGCCATTTCTTGTTGCGGTAACTGTCTTTGACAAAGGAAAGGCGGTTAAATGAAAATTAACAGTCTGTGGTGGCCCGTCAGATCGAGGCGCAGGAATAAAGTTAATGAGTGTTGTAGTTACCCCAACAATGAGTAAAAAGAATGCCTGAATGATGAAAAAGATGACAATTTTTGGGAGTCGCAAACGGGGAAGCATACTCTTAAGTGAATCAACTACTGCGATCTCTTTTTTTGTTTCACTCTCACTTTGAATAACTGAGGCTAATGACAGACAAGCAACACTAGCCAGCACTGTGTGTGCATACATGTTTAGCTGTAGTGCATCAATTCCGTGGCTCAGTAGTGTGTCCCGAATAACGGGCAAGAGTGTTACGTGTGCACCAAGAGGGATAAACATGCCTGTTGTGAGCGCAGTATCGGCAAACAAGATGAGCACTACAAGCCAGGAACCAAGTGCAAAAAATATGAGCATAAATTTTTGCAGCAAACGAGAAATCGTTGGTACAGAAATAAGCGAAAAAGCTAAGAATGGAATAGTCCAGAGATACCACTGCACATGGAAGTGACTAAATCCAAGCAGTATGAGGGAAGACGTAAGAATACTATTTGCTTGCAGTGTAAACGTGCTTTTTTCTACATACTTTTTAGGAATAAAGTATAAGAGTACGCTGAGCAAAATCAGAACAACTGATACTGAATCAGAGAACCCAATATCAAGCTGTGAGAGGGTGAACCGTCCATTTGTGGACGAGAAAAGCACCGCATTTCTAAATGTAGAATTTGTAATAAATGGCAGAAGGGTGATGAAAAAGACGGCAAGTGACTTTGAAAAAACCTGGATTTTCTTTTTGAGCGACATCTCTCCGTCTGCTGTAAGTAAAAAAAGTAACCAAATAAATGGATACATTTTTATTGAAGCAGCACAGCCAAAAAGCACGGCAGCGTACGAATCTTTTTTAGGAATATACAGAAGATACCAGCCCAGTAAGAAAAATAAGATGGCAAGGACGTCATTCTGCCCCATCATCGGAACACTGTAGAGGGTTATCGGGTTTAAGTACCAGAAACCGGCAGCTAGCAGTGCCTGCTCACGGGAGAAACCTTTTTGTAGTGCAATTTTGAATATGAGAACGCCAACGAGCAGCGCTGCAAGTATGAGCGGAGACTTAATTGCGAATGTGAATCGAGCTAGGTGCGGTGTGTATGCATCGGTTGCATTTGAACTCTGGAGCCACGAATCAAAACCACTGCCTGCAAGTGGCTTGGCGATAAAATACTGTAGCTTGTCGAGATAGAAGTGAACTGGTGGATAGTTGAACTGTTCATTTTTTCCAAAGTGCTTTGCTCCATAACTCCAGATATTCCAGACAGAACCGCTCTCGACTCCACTCCATTTGAGCACCAATTTATTATCAGGGTGGTAGGTGAGTGGCGCAATAAATAAGTATAGTGCTGTAGTAACGAGTAACAATTTTTTCATGCCGTGTAAGTATACTGTTTTGAAGTATTTGTGTATATAGATTCTTTATTACATACACTTGTTGTTTCTCTGGTGAGATGCATTTTTTTTGAAAAATTTGATTTGTGCTGGTTTTAACAAAATGTAGCATTCAGATAGGTGTGTGTATGTTAGAATTGAATTTGATTC
This sequence comes from uncultured Pseudomonadales bacterium, assembly GCA_964394125.1. Classification (GTDB taxonomy): domain Bacteria; phylum Patescibacteriota; class Microgenomatia; order UBA1400; family PJMF01; genus OMIS01. The sequence goes on from CAYMVN010000012.1 coordinate 6,239, forward strand.
TCTATTTTTAAAAGTGTAGCTCAAAAGTAAAAAAAATAAGGCAGATATGTTTTCTTTATTAAAAATGGGAAACAAACAGATTTTATTAGTTCTGACTTTTTCTTTACTTCTTATATGTACTCGTTACTATAATCTTGACCATACTGCACGTTTCACAAGAGATGAATCAAGTGATCTTGCCAGGATGTCCCAATATTACAAAGACAGGAGAATTACTTTAGTGGGTCCAATTGATAGCGAGAATATAAAAGTTTTCAGTTCTTTGACATATTATATGGTAATGCCATTTGCAGCTATAACACATTTTGTGCCGGTGGGTCCAGTTTATGGGGTGGCTTTTTACGGAATACTGACTGTTCTATTGCTACTTGTTATCACATACAAACTTCAACCAAAGTTACTGTATATAGTGGGTGTGTTGGGACTAGTCTGGTATCCGCTTTTGGAAATGAGCAGATGGGCATGGAATCCACATCTGCTTGCGTTTTGGAATGCGGTTGGTGTGTTGAGCTATCTGATGAGAAAACAGTATCCAGTTGTTTCTCCAATAATTACTGGACTCTCACTTGCACTGATGTTTCATCATCATTATGTAGCAATTTTAGCTACGGCTCCATTTATTGTGTTCATAGCACTCTCTGATTTTCGCAAGCGTCAGTATGCAAGTACATTTCTATTAATCGGTTCATACATTCTCCCGTATCTTATTTTTCTTGCATTTGACTTAAAGAATCCTCCAGGGTTATTTTTCGGAAAATTTCTTTTTGCCGAATCGAAACCAAATATGGAGAGCAAGATCACTTTGTTTGTGGGACTGCAACATTTGGTTAGAAATTATGGAGTGCTCCTTGAATCCTTAGTTCGGGTGAAACTACTGCAATATATAGTTGGTATATTGATTCCAATCCTTCTTTATCTTGATATTAAATCAAAAAAAATTACAACGTATGTATGGTTTTTACCTGTTCTATCTGTCTTATTTTTTGGAATCATGTTAAGCAACTTTGAGGTCAGGTATGTGTACTCCGCGCTTATCTTCTTCTTCGTGTGGGTCATTACTAAAAGAAAGAATATACTCTCAAGCTACCTTGCCATCTTTCTTTTACTCTGTCTCCTCTTTGGTTCGATACTGACCGTATGGAATCAACTAACAGTTACTCTCGTTCCTCCTGATATATATTCGCTCACTAAAATGGGGCAGTACGTGCAACAGACAATAAAAGATCATTCAGTAAAAAACTCTAATATTGCAGTTTTGGGAAGCCCAGACTCAGCACCGCTTGGTGAAAAATATCGTGATTTAATTAGCATGGATGGGACGAGTCTTCGTGCTGCAAGTGAGTATGATGTGTCAGAAAATTTATTTATATTGAGCACAAGTACTTTTACTGAAGTACAAAAGGATGATGCATATGCGATGAAAGCTTTTAAAAATGCACAGCTCAAGGATTCCTACCTTGTCCCCAACTCTGAGTGGCGTGTGTATTGGATTGGTTATTAATAGCTCACTGATATGTACTAATCTCGGTATACTATTACTTTACTATGAAATGGAATATCATCCTCGCACTACTTCTTTTGACTTCACTTTTTTTACGTACGTATAAGTTAGGTGAAGTTCCAAATAGTTTGCAGGCAGATGAAGCATCATTTGTATTAAACTCTGAAGCACTCCTCGAAACAGGCCGAGATGAAGATGGAGTTGCTTTTCCACTTGTGTTGGCATCGCTTCAAGACTCAAAACCCGCTTTGTATAGTTATATTCAAGCTCCATTTTTTGCAATTTTGGGTGTTTCAACGTTTTCATCAAGATTGCCCTCCGCAATTTTGGGAGTTTTTTCTATTTATTTGGGATACCTGTTGATATTGAGATTGAGTACACAAAAAAAATGGTCGGTTCTTTTTGCTTTTTTGTTAACAATATCTCCTTGGCATATTGTTAACTCAAGAGCAACCCAAGAGGTAATACTCAGTTTTGTTTTTCTGCAGTTAACTTGTTTGGCAAGCATTGGGGTAATTAACTGGATGAATAAGGCAAAAGCAAGATGGGATGAGTTGCCAAGAAAAGACTGTATACTTTTTTTTGTTTTTGCACTGCTCTCAATGTACACGTATCATGCTTCTAAGGTCTTTATAATCATGTTTTATACAGCTATTATTTTTTCTAATTTTTTCCTGAAATTAAATTGGGAAACTGCAAAAAAAAGTATGATAATTTTATTGATGTTAGGCTTAACATTTGCTCTAACAATGATTCCTGCAGTAACACGGTTTAATGCAATAAGTATTTTAAGCAATGACCTGCCAAAAGCACAGATCTTTGAATACACTACTAAATCAACACCATACACAAATCATTTTTTTATAAGATTATTTTATAATAAACCAGTTTTTTATACGCAACTTTTTTTAAAAAATTACCTAGCCCATTTTGATCCCAATTACTATTTTGTAAATGGAGGCGTTACTAAACGCTTTATGATTCCTTCACATGGTCTATTCTATGGTATAGAACTTCCACTTATGCTACTTGGACTTACGTTCATTTTACGTGTACAGAAGTCTTCGAGGCTCTCACTTTATTGGTTGTTTTTTCTTCTTGCATCACCTATAGCCGCTGGTCTCACTACAGAAGAAATACCAAGTAGTATACGGGCATTTTATTTAGTTATTCCATTATTGGTACTTGTTGTATTGGGGGTTGTACAAATATCAAGTATTAAGAGTAGGATACTCAGGCGCACGCTCCTCTCTTGTGTGTGTGCAGTGTATGTATGGTCATTTGGATATTTTGTACAACAATATTTTATTGCGTCAATACTATTGAAACCGATATACAGAAGTAGACATTACGAAATTGCGGCAAGAAAAATAAAAGATATCGAGGCTGACTATACCACCATAGTTGTTACAGACGATTTGCGTGAGATGTATATATATTTGTGGTTAAACAACGTACTACATATCTCTGATATTCAAGATCAACCAATGGCCCGATATACGTATGAGTATAGTTTAGGAAAGTTCCATTTTAATAGAGGTCATTGCGATATGACTGGCTCAACTCCCAACACATTGATTGTTAGCACCAGTCAATGTTCATTCTCTGAAAATAAAAATGTTACAATTCTAGAAGAAATTAATTTTGAAGATGGGACACCTGCACTTAGATTTTTCCAAGAAAGAAATAACTTACCATGAAGAACATCTCACCCCTCGTCTTACTTTGTTTTGCTTTTTTTCTTTTTAACTTTCTAATAAAAAATATAGCAATTTCTAGTACTCCACCATCTCAAACATATGATGAAATTATTTATGCAACAGAAGCACAAAGTATAGTGACGTATGGAACTGACCTTACTGGTACTTGGAGACCATGGAACCTTGAGCCATCTGACCCATACTACACTGAACTAACAAGCACGATGTTAACCCCAGGCTTTTTATTGTTCCCACATAATTTTCTCTATGCTTCAAAATTCATGCCGTTGCTTCTTGGTAGTTTGATACCAATTTTTTTAGGGCTCATCGCATATAAGTTCACTGAGTCATACAAAACATTCATAATCACAGCGTTTATTGCAACAGGTAATCCCTGGGTTTTCCAATTTTCAAGAATGGGGTACGACTCACTGTTTAGCGTTGCATTATATCTTATGGGGGTAGTGCTCTTATTCTTTTGTAAGAAATGGTGGAGGCTGTTGAGTATACTGCCATTCTTTCTTGGGTTCTTTCAGTATCAAGGACATAAGCTGATTTTAGTTCCATTACTCAGCATAGTCTGTCTGTATCTTTTTTTTGAAAAGGACACTGCTAATTCACTTAAACATCGGTATTGGAAAGTTATACGAGATGTGCGGGTACTTGCTGCACTTTGTGTGCTATTTTTTTCAATTATGTTAACACTTTCCTATATAGTGAGACTTCCAAACCTTAATTCAGAAAAAAGGGCGTCAGAGTTTTCACTTTTTAATGGAACTGGTCTTGCAAGAAATGTTGATGAAAAAAGAAGAATTGCATTTGATACTCCTTTAAAAAACATATTTTCTAATAAATACTCTGAACTTTCTAGCACGCTTATGGGGAGGTTCCTGAACAGTTTTAATACTCAGAGACTTTTTATAGAAGGAAATAGAACAACTGATGTTTTTACTGTATTAGATTATGGATTCTTTCATATCATTGACGTTGTCGTGCTCGGGGTTGCAAGTGTCTGTGCGATTAAATATGCAAAAAATAAAAATGGTTTGTTGTTTGTTTGTTTATTTATTCTGATAGGTACCATTCCTAATGTTTTAAGAAACGGAGATTCATGGATCACATTCAGAGGCGCATTTGTATTTCTTGGACTAATACTTCTCATGGGAATTGGTACAACCATTTTTTTTGACAGAATTAGTAGAAAATACTATCTAGTAGTATCTTTGTTTTATGTACTTACTGTTACTCCATTTTTTTACACCTACTTTTTTAGGTACCCAATTACCCACGGTCTATATGTAGGTATCTATGAACGGGTAGTAGCTAGTTACATACATCGTGTCGGTTATAAGACACATTTTCTCATCCTTCCAGACAGGAGTGATGCAACATTTCTGTACCAGATTGCTTATAACTCTCTTATAACAATTGAAAATAAAACAGCAATAAATTACGCCGCTCAGAATAAGAAATATAAAATTGCTTCAATAACCATAGAAGGCAATTGCCCTGAAGATGTATCAAGTGTATCAAAGAATGACATTATTTTTGAATACATCTCTAACAGAGCATGTGTAAAAAATAGCGGTAATTCTCGTGTAATTCAGATTAAATCATTGATTGATTCGGGAACCATTTTTACTGTTTATAACGATGCTCTCTGCAATCAGTATCAACTATCAACATATCCACAAATACGTACCAATATACTTGAAGTTGAAAAACTTTCAACGCAAGAGTTCTGTCAATCTTTTTTTAGTTTGCCCTGAATATTCATTCACAAATGCTGTTTTATGCAAGATTGCTTTGCTCAACCCTCTCTGCGAAGTCGAAGAAGATGAGCTGGCTGAGTAACCTCCAGTACCAATCCTGTCGCGTACTGCCCCATTCTACATGATCTTGAAAAAATATGTTGTCTGCTGTGTCTTCTAAAATAGCAGCTGTACCATCAGGTGCAGTTCCGGTCACTCTGAGATCTTTCGGTAGTGAAGCTGGGTTGACCACTTGATGATGCATCGAACGTACGTTCAGTGTTTGCCCTAACAACACGGGGTTTAGAACTGTGCTAGCTCGGGTGTGGGGAATAAGACTAACGGCATGAATTGCACTTGGCTCTGAAAGATCAGCATATGTTGCATCTTTCTTTCCGTGTTGGAGTGCTGTAGAAACTGTTGTTACTTCTTGAATGAGTTGTCCGCCACTGGCTACGGCAACAATCTGTGCGCCTCGGCATAATCCAAGTATAGGCAGCTCGCGTTCGCGAGCTGCCCGAATCACTTGCACTTCAAAGTTATCACGAGCGAGGTCACTTGCTTCTGTTGTCACCCCAACCTCTTGCCCGTACAGTGACGGAGAAACATCTGACCCACCAGGGAGAACAACACCGGCGACGCCGAGCGCAAACAACTCATGCACTGTCCTGTACATACCAGCACAGACAACGAGCGGCACAAGTCCTGCATCAATAACAGCTTTAACGACTTCATACCGGGCAGCCAAAAGACCACCGTCCATCGAACGAGTTGTAATGGCAACAAGTGGTCGCTCATGAACCATACATTATTTGCGTGTTTTTTTAGCAACTGCCTTTTTTGTAGCAGCAACTTTTTTTTGTACAACTGCAGCTACTTTTTTTCCTGCCTTCGTCACATCACTGCGAAGTTTCTTAGGATTTTTCTCGTACTCTGCAGTTAGTTTGCGCGCTTTCTCTACGCCGGTCTTTGCTAACTTTTCAACTTTTGCTCTGTTCTCAGGCTTAGATAGAAATGTTGCGGCAGCACCGACGACGAGGCCCGTCACCAGCGAAAGGAAACTAGATTTTTTTGCCATAATTACTCCTTTAGGGAATCTGTACTATCTTAAGTGTATTCGTTTTTCCGGGAATACGCCAGTGGATACCGTGGATAATGAGTACAGTTTCTCCGCTCTTCGCGATACCAAGCTCAGTAATCTTGGTGATGAGCTCCTCGTGCAGAATCTCTTGTTCAACAAACTCAATCAGGTGTGGCTCAACACCAAATACTAACCCAAGCTGGTTGTATGTCTGCTCGTCATGCGTGAGCGCGTAGATAGTTGGCGCTTCGCGGAATCGAGCTAAGTACCGTGCGGTCCTCCCTGATTCTGTGAGACAGATAATCTTTTCAATCTTGAAAGAACCATCGTGTGTTCTACAGTCGTGGATAAGTGACATTGCTGCCTGAGTGATGGCTGTGCTGGCATCGATGTCAGTAACAACCAGCTCTGGAGTATCGCCGTGTAGCTCCGTGTAGGCAGCAATTTCAGCCTGAGTTGCCACTGCTTTAACTGGATACTTACCAATGGTTGTCTCTTCAGAGAGCATCACTGCGTCGGTGCCGTCATAGACAGCGTTTGAAACGTCAGTCACTTCTGCACGAGTCGGACGGGGCGCATCGACCATGCTCTTGAGCATCTGTGTTGCCGTAATAACTGGTTTGCCGTGCATTCGTGACGCTTGAATAATTTTCTTCTGCCAGAACGCTAACTCTTGATACGGAACTTCAACACCGAGGTCACCGCGGGCAACCATGATAGCGTCACTTGCATCAATGATCTCTTCTAAGTTATCGAGTGCTGCTTGGTTCTCAATTTTTGCGACAATTTGCGCGGTTAACCCTCTGCGGTGTAGCTCGTCCCGTAACAGTGAGATGTCGCGCGCATTTCTGACAAATGAAAGTGCCACAAAGTCGACCAGCTCATTTGTTGCAGCCGCAAGGTGCACTAAGTCTTTCTCAATCAGTGACGGAAGATCGATCACCACATTTGGAGTATTCAGTGTCTTTCGTTTCTTGATGATGAGGTCTTCGTGTACTTGTGCAAACACCCCCGTCTCGTCTTTTCGGACGATAGAAAACTCGCCTGCCCCATCTTCAATGAGAACGACATTTTCAGGTTGCAGCGCAGTGATAACATCTTTTGGCAGAATAATCGCCTTGCCTACGGAAGCTGCACGTTCAGTATCGTGTGTAAAAAGTACTTCTTCATTCGCAGTGACTGCGAACGAGTCTTGTCCATTAGGAAGCTCTGTGCGAATCTCTGGCCCTTGCAGATCAATAAGGACTGCAACTGGCTGTCCCATACGCTGTGCAACTGCTCTGACCCGTCTGATCCGCTCGTGGTGCCACTCTGGTTCGTTGTGCTTTGTATTAAACCGCGCAACGTTCATACCAGCGGTAATGAGCTGCTCGATTGTCTCTTCTGATTCTGTGGCGGGGCCAATTGTGGCTACTATTTTGGTTTTTTTTGTCATGAACCTTATTATCACCCCAATCTGTATCAGGAACAAGGGTAGTTTATCTTTTACTTGCGCTTCTATTTTTGATGCAGTAGAGTGAGTGAGTCACACGAAGCAGTATAGAAGAAAGGTACCAATGGATACTACAGAAGAAATAAAACAACTTGAATCGGCAGAAGAGCTGGCGTTAGCTGCAGTTTCTGGCGCAGATGAAGAACTTGCGTCAAACAACTTGGCGGAAACACTCTCACACTTGCAGAATATTCTTGAAAGATACGCGACTGAACTAGAAACAGTTGGCAAGCAAATGAAAGAGAAGCGCGAGAGTATGCAGAGCATCTTTGAGAACGATGCCCAACTTGCTGAAGCAACAGAACAAGCACAGCAAGCTACCAAGAAGTCTAAAGAGCGTAAGTCGCAGATGAATGCTAACGCAGAAGTTGTTGCTATTAAGAATCAATTAGTAGAACTTGCTGAGCAGCGAAAAGAAATTGAAGAGACAATTAGTAACCACTTACTGAACTACTATAAAATCACGAACTCAAAGAGTTTTGATACCAGTGATGGCGATCAATGGGACTTCGACATTCGCGCAAAAGTAAAACCCCGCCGAAAGTCATAACCCTTAAAAACGAGACTAGAACCAAAATACCGCTCTTTCGAGCGGTATTTTTTTAAGTTCATTTGTAAAACAAACAGACTATTGGTTTAATCGTTCCGAAATACGTTGCAGTACTTGTGGAGAGATATTTTTCATGCGTTTCAGGGTGCGTGCACGCTTCTGAAGACGATTGTGGGCAATCGTTTTTGTAGCACGAATACGGGATGGTTTTTGGTACACAGCCCGATCTTTCGCTTTTTGCACGATATCAGTAATAGCAACTGCTTTCTTGAATCGGCGAATAAGGTCTCCCACACTATCTGAACCGTGTGGCTTAATGACTATTGGCATCTCTCTCACCTCCTTTCTGTTTGGATAGGCCGTATTATATCTCAGGAGATGGTTTTTGCCATCCACCTAAAATATGGAGATGAATATGGTGCACCATTTGGACTTCTGTACCCACATTCATCATCAATCGGTAGTTTTTCTCGATTCCGGCTAGTTTTGCAACCCTTCGAGCTGTCTGGAGCAGTGCTTTATGAAAGTGTCCGTCACTCATCTCGACATGCTCAAGGGTAGTGATCGGTTCTTTAGGAATAAGCAGTATGTGCACTGGGGCCTGAGGGTGAATATCGTCTATGGCGATAAACTCGTCGTCTTCGTAGCGAATGTTTGCAGGGATTTTTCGTTCAATGATTTGAGTAAAGACACTCGGTGTTTTTTTTGTTGCCATATTAGACAGGATAGATCTTTTGTACTAAAGCTACAACCTGCTGGAGTGAAAGCTGGCTGGCTGTCTGATTGCGATGTTTCTGTGAACCGTTAATGAGCATCTTTCCCCCAGGGTGATAGTACCATGTCCCGTACGGGTCAGCCTGTGTAATGGCTTTGGCGAGCGGTTCGAGCGTCACCGGTGCGTCTGGGCGAAGCTTAATACGGATGTGCCCAAAGTCAGGGTCTTTTTTAATTACTAGCATCGAGCCTTGTTTCTGTGCCAGCTTGATGGTGTCATCATTACTGGTTAAGAGTGCAACGGCTGAACCAAACGGCACCTCAAAGCGGATATCTGCTGCCTTCAGCTCTCGTTCTGCGGCAACCCGTTGTCTGAGACCTGCATACACCATATCAAGTGAAATAAGTCCGTACTGCAGCTGAGACTCGTCGCTGAAGCGGTCAGTACTCTCCCCACCACGGAGAATCTCATGCAGCATGAAGCCATAGCGCTCGTTTCCTGAATCTGGCCAGTCGATCTCACCAAAGTGATCAATATCGGTGGTAAATTGACTAATAATATTGAGTGCTGTGTCTGTACCGAGTTCAGGATGTAGCTGACAGACGTAGTCGTAGGTCAGTGATGTTGCACAGATGTGCTCTCTGCCGCGCTCAGGCTGGTGGTGATCAAACTCACCTTGCCCAGTATCAACGTGCATAACTAAGTGTGGCTCGTAGCCCATGTTAAGAATGTCTTGTGTGGAAAGTGACGTGCCCGGGTTTACAAAAGCAAACTTTGCTTCACCGTAGTGCTGCGTGTCAAATCGGGTTAACACCCAAACTGCGCCGATAGCATCAAGGTCTGGTGCGTGGTGCGTGACAAGGAGCTGATATTTCATGTGTTCCATTATACACCAGGGAAAAAAATAACCCACCGTAACAGCCATATGACACATCTTTGCAGAGTTGTTATAGGAGAGTTACAGTGGGTTCCTCACCGGAATGTATGGGTACTATATCGCGTGACACAGTAATTACCCACACCTAAAATGTTCTGGTTCTACAAGCTATAGCTTCTACCCCTGATTCAGAGAATATATGTTATAGGTTGCAATAATTACAGCACTTTCTGAGAAGAAAAAACATCACAGTGCAGTGAACGCTGCAATCCGTGTGAATAGCTCCGACTCATCAAGCAACTCAACTTTTTCAGAAGTTCGCTCTTTATACTCAATTTTTCCGGCGGTTTTTGCCGAGACAACAAGGCGCACTGGGCAGCCAATCAGGTCGGCATCTGCGAACTTTGCACCAGGAGAAATATCGCGCTCATCCCAGAGTACGGTGATGCCTTTTTTCTGAAGTGCAGCGTAGACCAAAGCTGCCTGCTCTTCTCCACCGCGCAGTGAGATAAGGTGGATGATAAATGGGGCAACTTGGTGTGGCCAGATAATGCCTTTTTCGTCGTGGAACTTCTCGACGAGTACACCCAGTACTCGACTAGTGCCAATGCCGTACGAGCCCATAAGAATAGGTCTCTCTTTGCCTTCAGCATCGATAAAGTGGTAGTGAAAGGCATCCGGGAATCTGCTTTGGAGTGGGAAGATGTTCCCCACTTCAGCTGCTTTGAAGTACTCCATTGGTTGCTTATTGGCAGGATTGAGGTCCCCCGGCTGCGCAAGTTTTACATCGGAGAAGTTCTCTGGCTGTGCAACGTCTCGTCCCCAGTTCACGTTAATGACGTGTATGTGATCTTTATTTCCCCCACACTCGAAGTTCACGAGCTCAGCTGTAGAGTCGTCGGCGATGATACGGACACTTGCTGGTAAACCAACAATTCCGGCATACCCAATAATAGCGCCAGTCACTTTCTGTACAACCTCGGCAGAAGCGAGTGCCAGCTTTTTACACTTGAGGATTTTTTTCAGCTTATCTTCATTAACTTCGTAGTCACCGCGAATCGCCACCGCAACCACAGTCTCGTCAGCTGTGTAGATGAGGGTCTTGATGCACTTGTGTGCAGGCACCTTCAGGAATGCGACCAGCGCGTCCATGCCGGTAATATTTTCGCCGTATACTTCCTCAAGTGGTAACTGCTCGGTATCTTGGGTAACGCTGGGTGCACACGAAGGCGCGACTTCACGGTTGTAGTAAATCTTGTTTACGGAGTCATAGAAAACAATGTCTTCACCTGCTTCGGAGCGCGTCTGGAACTCGTGTGAGTAGTCGTTTGTAAAGTCGCCACCAGAAGCTAGCGCCATCACCGTGTCTTTGCCCAAGCCAAGTGCCTTGAACGTTGCTGCGTACACTTCTTTTGCCGTGTCGTAGTACTTTTGGAAGTCTTCCTGAGAAGTATGGAAACTGTACAAGTCTTTCATGCGGAACTCACGGCCACGCATGATCCCCGACTTTGGTCGCGCTTCATTGCGAAACTTTGTCTGAATCTGGTAGACAGCAACCGGAAAGTCTTTGTAGCTGGTGCGGAACTTTTGAACAATTGGCGTCACCAAGTCTTCATGCGTGCAGTTCAGGACATACTCACTGTCATTGCGCGCCTGCGAGTTTTTGTTTGCACCAAGTGCTTTGAACAAGACATCGATTGTCTCGAGCCGGCCAGTCGTCTCCCAGTTCAATTTTGGAGAGAGTGAGGGCATCAACAGCTCGGTGCCGATCTCGTCCATGTGTCTACGAACGATGTTCTCGATGTTAGTAAGAACTTTTAGACCAAGCGGTAAAAAGGTGTATACACCAGCCATTGTTTGATCTATAAAGCCTGCTTTTATGAGCAGCTCAGCATTTTTCGAGTCATACTCTCTGGTAACTTTTTGTGTTTTTGTGAGCAACTGTGAGTACTTCATGTGTGTGTCCCTTATATACTAAAAAACCCTCACCAATCATCCCTTGTGGGAATAACTGATGAGGGTTTTTGTGGTGAGAACAAAAACGGTACCACCTCACTATGTTCAAGCAATCGCTTACTTAAACCTTAGAAACTGCACGTGACAGTTTTGAAGTCAGATAACGGTCTTCTTCCGGTTGTGTTAGTGCCCTATTTCTCTACAGATAATCAAGGATGTCCACAACAATCTCTTCTTTCAAGACCTACAGTTAGGAGCTGTAGTGTATGCGCTCAGCATACGATCGTTAGGATCATTATACTCATCTGTATCAAAATTACAAGGGAGATTTGTTACAGCCAGTCTTCAAGTTCGGTTACAAAGGCGGCAGTGACATCGAGTACAGAGACTTTTTTAGGCAGCTCAGTGTGATGGAATGAGTTGGTAATTACGATAGAATCAATGTCTGAAGTGCTCAAAAGCGTAGCTGCATTTTGAGTAAACAAACCATGTGTCGCATAGAAGTGTGTCTCGCTCGCGCCGTGTTTCTTTAGTAGTTCTGAGGCTTCTTTCACAGTGCCGCCAGAGAGAATAACGTCATCAAACAGCACCACGATCTTACCGGCTACCGTCCCGTGTACGTTGACTGCTGTAACTTCCCCTGTTTCTAGATCCCGATGCTTGTCTATATTTACCAGAGGAACTGAAAGGCTTTCAGCGAACTGCCGGGCGCGTTTCAGACCACCAAAGTCTGGGCTGGCAACAATGACCTGTGACATATCGAATCGTGCTTTGACATGTGCCGCGAAGAGCTCAAGTGCAGAAATGTGTACCGTCGGTGTCGAGAAAAAACCAGGAATGCTGTTACTGTGGAGATCAAGTAAATACACTCTGCGAATAGCACTCGCAGCAACTAAGTTGGCAATAACTTTTGCGGCAATCGGCTCTCCCGGTAAAAAGACTTTGTCTTGTAGTGAGTAGCCCATCCACGGAATGAGAACGTGAATATTTCGTGCTCCTAACCGCTCTGCAGCATCAACAAGGAGTAAAAATTCAATGATGTGTGTATCAACTGGTTCTGAGAACGACTGCACCAGCACAACATCTTCACCCGCTAATCGCTCAGTGATTCTGACGCGCCGCTCGCCGTTGGCAAAGGTGCTCAGCTGTGTTGCAACGAGTGGTATTCCGAGCTTTTCCCCCAACTCTTCAGCAAAGGGAATATTTGATGAACCAGCAATCAGTTTCATGCTTGTATTGTAGCATGATCTGCAAACTGCAGGGCTATCTGCGGTGTTCTGGAGCGTTAATGAGGCCGCACTTCTTGTACTTCAAACCACTACCACACGGACACGGATCATTCCGGCCGATCTTAACTTTTTCGACTCCAGGGTTGGCTTTTTTCTCGCTTCGGGCACTTCTGAGTGCAGCAGCTAAGTTTCCAGTGCTGCCTTTGGTTGTTGTACTCCCTGTTGCAACAGGTGGCGTTGCATCAGCAACTTCTTTTTCGAGTGACTCATGAATGTCATCTTTGTGGGCGATCATCTCAAGTGGTTGAGCGAACTGTTCTTCAGCGGTGTGCACGTGTGCGCGGTAGATTCTCTTGGCAATTGTTGATTCAATTCTTCCAATCAGCTGCTCAAACAAGATAAAGGCCTCTTTTTTATACTCAGACAGAACGGTTCGTTTGTCACCTCTGAGCCAAATGCCATCTTTTAAGCTCTCCATCTCGTCGAGGTGTTCCATCCACTGCTCATCGAGCGTGCTGAGTGACACCAGCCGTTCAAGCAAGTTCATGGTCTCGTCACCAAGGTGTGTGGCTTTGTCTGAGTATGCCTGCTCTGCTACTTCAAGGAGTTTGTCTTCAATCTCTTGTAGCGTGCCGTACTCAGAGAGAGTCTTTGTGAGTTCGCGCTGTGAGTCTTGATCGAAGGGAATAACGCTGCAGAGCTCTTTAATAACCGTTGCGATCTTTTCGCTGTCACCGGCTTCTGGTGCAGTCAGGGCAACGATACTCGTCACTTCATCTGCAATGTACTTTCTGATTTCTTGACTAAGCGAGGTCACCTCTTGTGCTTTACTCTTGGTGGCTTGTTCGAGTAAGCGGCGGCGGCGTTTGTAGATGATTTCCCGCTGTTTGTTCATCACGTCATCGAACTCAACCAGTCGTTTGCGTTGATCGAAGAAGAAACCTTCCACTTTAACTTGAGCAGACTCGATTGCTTTGCCAATCATGCCGTGTTCAATTGGCTGGTTCTCCTCAAGTTGCAGAAAGTCCATGACTTTAGAAATTTGCTCTCCACCAAAAATACGCATGATGTCATCCTCAAGCGCAATAAAGAACTGCGATACACCTGGATCTCCCTGGCGACCAGAACGACCTCTCAGCTGATTATCGATGCGTCGTGACTCGTGCCGTTCGGTACCAACGATGTAGAGTCCACCCAGAGAAACAACTTCATCGTGATTTTTCTGCCACTCACTGACGGCTTTTTTGTAGCCAGCAAGATCGTACTGAGCAGGGTCAATTGATGGGGGCAGTTGCAGCTCTGCAGCCAGTTTTTCTTGTGCTGCTGTCAGTGCCTTTTTTGCAGTTCCTTCTTTGCGGAACTCTTTGATCTCAGGCTTTGCTCCACCCAGCACGATGTCGACACCACGGCCAGCGATGTTGGTTGCAACGGTAATTGCCCCTTTTCTTCCGGCATCGGCAATAATGAATGCTTCGCGCTCGTGATTTTTAGCATTTAAGACTTGATGAGGAATGTTCTTTCGTTGTAGAAAGTGCGCCACAACTTCATTATGTTCAATCGAACGGGTACCAATAAGCAGTGGTTGCCCAGTAGCGTGAATTTCTTCGGCAATTGCAGCAATGGCTGAGTACTTTGCTGCAGTCGTTTTGTAAATAACATCTGCTTTATCTGTGCGGCGGGTTGGCACATGGGTAGGCACAACCAGTACTTCCGTCTCGTAGATGGTGTTAAACTCTTCTCGCTCGGTGGCTGCGGTACCGGTCATACCAGAAAGTTTTGTGTACAACCTGAAGTAGTTCTGAATGGAGATTGTTGCCAGCGTGCGTGACTCTTGTTGAATTGGCACCTGCTCTTTTGCTTCGATTGCTTGATGGAGGCCATCAGAGTAGCGTCTGCCAAACATTAAACGACCCGTGTGCTCGTCTACGATCACGACTTGATTCTCTCGAACGATGTAGTCTTTGTCTCGGGTAAATATTGTCTTTGCTTTCAGTGCTGACTCGACGTGATGAATAACATCAAAACTCTCTTCGTAGAGGTTGTGCACACCAAGTTTTTGCTCGATTCGCTTCACACCAAGATCGGTCAGGGTCACGGAACGGGCTTTTTCATCGACCACAAAGTCTGCATCTCTCTCAAGTGACGTAACCATCTTTGCGTACTCGAAGTACTTTTTTGTTGGTTCACTGTCTGGTGCAGAAATAATCAGCGGGGTTCGCGCTTCGTCAATTAAAATTGAGTCGGCCTCGTCCACGATTGCGTAGTGGTGTGTGTCGTAGGGTCGTTGCACCATGTTGGCAAGTGACTGCACCATGTTGTCGCGCAGATAGTCGAAACCAAACTCATTGTTTGTTCCATAAGTAATATCCGCTGCATCGGCCTCTTTGCGGGTGATTGGCTCAAAGTGTTCGAGCCGCTCATCGCCGC
>CAYMVN010000013.1:0-21407 GCA_964394125.1 uncultured Pseudomonadales bacterium
CCAATTATTGGATTTTTCTTTTCAGCACTGCCCGGACTTGATGCACACACCCGGCTCATGCTCGGTAAGTACATTGAGTACAAAGTGACCGAGAAAGTGTAGCTACACAAGCAGGTTTTTTTTGCCTATACTGGTTGTGTGCACATACTCAAGTACTGTAAAAAGCTCGATCATAAGCTGCCACTGTGGCTTGGTTTTACTCTGTTACTCCTCATAGTGTTGCGTATTCCTAACTTTTTTGAGCCGTATTGGTATGGCGATGAAGCAATTTACCTTACCATTGGGCATGCCATGAACTCTGGCGCACGACTATACGCAGAAATTGTTGATCATAAAACACCGCTTATTTATTTTTTTGCACGAGTCCCTGATCAGCTCTCTTTCCGCATTCTACTGCTTTCTTGGATGCTGGTTTCTACACTAGCATTCTCGAAGTTTGCTCGTTTTATATTTCGTTCACTGCTCTCAGTGCAGACCGCTACACTGCTGTTTGTGCTCTTCACGTCACTGCCTTGGTTTGAGGGGAACATCCCCAATGGTGAGCTCTTTGTGATGGGTTTTATTCTCTGTGCACTCACACTCCTCACGCACAGCAAAGCTGTTGCGACTTTCTTTCATGAAAGTGCTAATTCCTCTGCCAAGAGTGATGCGCTGTGGATTGTTGGGGCTGGTATGCTTTTGTCTGGAGCAGTACTTACAAAAGTGCCTGCTGTTTTTGACGTTGCTGCTGCCGGATATCTTTTTGTTTTGTACTTTCTCACACAAAAGAAGTTCACTACAGCGTCATTTTGGTTTGCAGTTCGTTCTGTGGTGTGGTTAGTTCTTGGTTTTTGTATTCCGATACTGCTCTCGATTGTCTACTTTGTAGCCATTGGTGCTGGCAACGATTATCTGCAGTTTGGCTTGCTCTATAACTTCCACTACTCAGGTACCTGGGTGCTTAACTTTGCAAGCCCGATACTCTCCTTTGCGTACACATTTTTAGGAAAAGCAGTGATTCTGTGCGCGGGTATTGTTGGCACACTCTTTTTCCAGAAACGAATCTCAAAGACCACACTTTTTCTCTTTAGCTGGACGCTGTTTGCACTCTTTGCCAGTCTACTTTCAAATCGCCCGTATCCACACTACTTTCTCCAGGTGCTTCCCCCGCTCATCTTGCTTGTGAGCTCAATTTTCGAGTGGAGGAAACAACCGCTGGTTAAAAACGTCAGTACACTTGTGCTTGCGCTGACGGGCTTCACGCTCTTTATGGGAGTACTCATCACCCTACACGCTGGTTTGTACGAGACACAGTCGTACTACACTCGCTTTTGGAAGTTAGCAACAAAACAACACAGCTATACCGAGTACCGGAACTCGTTTAACTCCCTTATGGCCGATAACTACGCTGCTGCAGCTTACCTGCGCTCTAGTAGTGATCCGAAGCTCTTTATTTGGGGCACCAACCCAACACTCTACGCACTTGCTGAAAAGCAGCCAGTAGGAAAGTTCACGGTCTCGTTCCACATTAAAGACCTTGGTTTATACACCGAAACGATGACTGCAGTAACCAGTTATATGCCACAGTACATCGTTGTTATGCACGACGAGACGACACCGCTGCCAGGCCTCGATGGGCTCTTACAAAAGAACTACACGCCATTTGCGTACTATGACTACTTTAGTGTCTGGCGCAAGAGTTCCAGAAGTACGCTATAATGCGGAGATGACTGAAACATTTATTCTTGCTCCAGACGATTCACTTGCAAAGTCAGTGCGACCGATTCTCATTGTCAGTACCGTTATCACTGGGTGTATTACGCTTGCCGCGACACTCTTTTACTTCATTACCCAACCAGTTATTCCGCTCATGTATACCTTAGCTCGTCCTGAACAGGCGCTCGTCCCTAAGATCTGGCTCTTTGTCTTTCCCCTCGCTTCTGTAACGATAACGGTGTTGCATATTTTTCTCATTGCCAAGTGTAAAGACTTAGAAGAACTCATACTCAAGTTATTCGCATGGGTTACGGTCGTGATTCAGGTACTTATTTTAGCTGTTCTTATTCGTATACTAGCTATTTTGTGGTAGAGAGATATGCTTAGCTTTGTTTTAACAGCGCTCATTGCAGCGGTCATCACACCACTTGTGATCCATCTGTATGCCCGCAATAACTGGCTTGATAATCCAGAAAAAGAGAAACACGCAAAAAAGACACATACGCAGCCAGTGCCTCGTGGTGGTGGCATCGTTATTTTTATTAGTATTCTACTTGTCAGTAGCCTTTTCTTACACTTTGATAGCTACCTTGTGGCTATACTTATCGGAGCGGGCATCCTGTGTATTGTCGGCATTTTTGATGATATCTTTGATATTCACCCGCTCATTCGCCTCTGTGCGAACATACTTGTTGCCTGTATCGTGGTCGGATCTGGTATCGGAATTGCCTACATTAGTGACCCATTTTCAAGTGGTGTGATTCATCTGCAGAATCCACAAATACAGTTTCTTCTCTTTGGGAAAGTGCGCACACTCTGGGTTCTCGCAGATATTTTTGCGGTGTTGTTTATTGTCTGGAACATGAACATCGTGAACTGGTCGAAAGGTGTTGATGGACAGATGCCGGGCTTTGTCAGTATTGCCTTAGTGTTCATCGGCATACTCTCAACGCGCTTTGTTGATGATCCTACGTCATTTAATACCACCCAGTTGAGCTTTATTGCTGCAGGTGCATTTGCAGGCTTCCTTGTCTGGAACTGGTATCCACAGAAAATACTGCCCGGATATGGGGCTGGCTCGCTGGCTGGTTACTTTCTGAGTGTCCTGGCAATACTTTCCGGTGCGAAAGTTGCAACAACGCTGATGGTTTTGGCAATCCCAACAAGTGATGCGCTCTTTACGATTGTGCGGAGAGTCCTCCGAGGTAAGTCTCCATTCTGGGGTGATCGTGGTCACCTACATCACAAGCTCATTGATGTCTTTCACTGGGGGAGAAGAAGAATCGCAGTTTTTTACTGGCTCACAAGCTTGATACTCGGTATTTTGTCTTTGTATTTGAATACGCAACAAAAAGTACTTACAATAGGGCTAGTGCTGATCAGCGTAGCATGGTTACTGATATGGGCAAAACTCAAGTCAGTCCGGGAGAAAGATGGCAATAGCTAATACAACGTTCTACTTACTTATAAAATCTGCTCGGCCGCGCCAGTGGATTAAAAACGCTGCCCTCTATGTTACCCTATTCTTCACTGGTTTTATATTCTATGATCCAGTTGATGCACCTGCCTACTTCACCACGGTTTCCCTGGCGTTCATCGTCTTTTGTTTTGTAACGTCCAGTGTCTATATCTTTAATGACATCATTGATAAAGAGGCGGATAGTCACCATCCGTTTAAGAAACGACGACCAATTGCTTCTGGTGAGTTACCAATTCCAACAGCTATTTTTGGAGTTGGTGTGTCACTCGCAGTGGTTTTGTTTCTCTCACTGTGGCTGCCACTTTTCTTTAAGTTGCTCGTTTTCGCGTATCTTGTTTTGCAGTTTCTCTATGCCAAGTACTTTAAGCACATTCCTATTCTGGATGTCGTCTCAATCGGTTCAGGGTTTTTGATTCGGGTGTACGCAGGAGCCGTAGTGGTAAACTTGCACTTGAGTGTGTGGCTACTGCTTACGGTCATTTCAGCCTCACTCTTTTTGGCAGTTGGAAAACGACAGAGTGAGAGAACACTTCTGGCAGGCAAGGACGACTCTATCATCGGGAGCACCCGCAAGATTCTCAAGCGGTACAGCCAACGGCTGCTCGATCAATATACCAGTATGTTTGCTACAGCGACTTGGCTGACGTACGCAATCTTTACCTTTCAGAACGAGATCATCACTCCCGATTCTAATTTTTTGCGCGTCTACTCACTCTTACCAAAGACACTCCACACACAAAAGTTACTCATGCTGACACTGCCGTTTGTGATTCTGGGCGTGATGCGTTACTTGCAGCTCATTTATGAACGAAACGAAGGTGAGTCTCCTGAGCGAGTCATTCTTGGGGACCGACCCCTCCTTGCAACCGTATTTTTATTTACACTGATTAGTTTTTTAGTAATCTACGTTGTTGGATAAGATGCTCGTTCGCGCCCAAAAGTACTCGCTCATTTTTTTATGCATCTTAGCCTTTGCTTTTTTTACCAGAATGTACCGACTGAATATTCCCGAAACGTATGTGTTTGATGAGGTCTATCACGCAGTCACCGCAAAGCTTATGTCACGAAATGACCCGAGAGCATTCGAGTGGTGGAACGCACCAGTTGAGCCAAACACCGCCGTCGATTGGCTGCATCCGCCGCTGGCTAAGTACACACAGGCGCTGAGTATTCTCGCATTTGGCGAGAACTCATTTGGCTGGCGGTTTAGCTCAGTTATCTTTGGCATTATCGTTATCATCCTGACACATGCGCTTGTGTACGAGCTTACTGAGTCACGAGAAACAGCCCTGTTGGCAGCGTTTCTCGCCAGTCTCGATGGGCTACTGCTGGTGCAATCGAGAATCGCCATGAACGATATTCACGTTACGGCAGCAATTTTAGGGACGTTTCTTGTGTACACTCGGTACCGAAAACAGAAGCGATTTGCACTGTTGGTGTTGACTGGTGTTATGGCGGGAATCAGCATGGGGACAAAGTGGTCGGGTGTGTTTACGTTGCCACTCATTTGGCTGTATGAAGTGCTTGAGTATGTGCGCGCAGAGCTACAAGAGAGCACTTCTCTTCACGAAAGAATCTACAGCGCGAGTGTATTTTTGTTTACACGCCTCCTCACGCTCTTCGTTCTGCCCGTGCTTCTGTATGTACTGAGCTACTCATTCATGTTCTTGCAGGGCAAGGGTCTGCAGCACTTCTATGAACTGCACTCTCAAATTTTTTGGTATCAGACACACCTTACCGCAACACATCCCTATCAGTCGCGGCCGATTGAGTGGTTTCTTGATCTGCGTCCTGTCTGGATGCAGGTGACGTATGACAAAGGTACTCGCGGCGACATCTACGCGTTTGGAAATCCGGTGCTATTTTGGTTTGGTGGGGTAGCGGTGATTGCATCACTTGGGTTGGGTATCTACACGACTGTGTTGTTACTTATTAGAGGCACTCGTAAAAAAAAGCTACTCGATATCTTCCTTGCTTCGCCACTAGTATTTCTGGTGCTTGCGTACTCAGTTGTCTGGATGCCGTGGGAGTTTTCTCCAAGAATTATGTTCTTTTATCACTATACGCCAGCTGTTCCACTACTCGTGGGAGTGCTTGCCTACTGGCTGGCTTCATTTTGGAATCACTCGAAAGTACAAAAGGCTGTGGTGTGCGGTACGGTACTGGCTGCAGTACTCTGTTTTGTGGTCTGGTACCCACACTGGGTTGGGATTCCCGTACCAACAGCATTTGCAGACACCGTCTACTTCGCACTTGCGCAGTGGAAGTAAGAGTTAACAGTAGTACTCACTCTCAGCAATCTTTATAAAAAAATTGTTCAGAGTGAGGGGCGTGCTGTACAGCACGCCCTTCACCGTCATAAAACTAGATTACCACGTCACCCCGCGACGACCTGGCGACACTTCTGACGGGCGGTTCATCTGAGCCGCCTGTTCTGGAGTTACTGGCCAGCAGACGATGACGGCCGCTGGCGTTTCGCACCACAACGTTGAGTCATTTATCGGCATAATCACGTGTTGAGAAAGCTCATTTCCATGAGCGATCTCGACAGCAGGAGAGACAGCTGACTCTAATGGCGAGCTCTTTGGCACACCAAATGTTGACGGCTGAGCGCTCCGCGTGTTCGCCTGAGATGAATGATTGGAATTATTGTTGTACATACGGATAGCATCTGGATACGTCATGAGAGAGCCGAATTGCTTCAGCTTCTCCCAGACTGGCTTTTTATCTAGTCGAGGAAAGTACAGCATAATGCTGTACGTGTCGACCAACGCCTCTGCAGGCAGCGTTTGCTGCGCCGTGCCCAGGCCGTAAGAGGCTGGCACAATGATGGTTTGGCGGGTTTTCCCTAGTTGGGGGTCATACATATGCTCCACGCTTACTGGGCACCCATCCAACCAATCACCGCCAAAATGCTCGTTGCCCCATCCCGCCCACCCGTGCATACGGGCGTTCGTCCATGTCCAAGGCAATCCATTTTGTACAACCGTTCGCCATTCCCAGAAGGGTTTTGCGCGCGGATCACGCGATGCATCTTCGCCAACTTCCCAACCAATCGGGGCCACATTACAGCGACCGAGTTCTGAGGTAATGCTGACACAAGGGTCGCTGCCCCTGTTGTTCAACCAGAAAGCAATTCCTCGCTTTCCATTCACTTCTTCAGCCATCTCATTAAAATTGATGACCATTCCAAAGTGAATAACCTCGATTTCGGGGTAAATCTTAAGCAGCGGGTGCTCGGGGATGCCATACAGTGAAGGGTTCCTAACCCTAACGAACTGAATCTTCTCCTTTGATGGGGGCAAGCCCTGGTACCCCATTGGGACAATCTTTGCTGCCTCAACACTGAGCTGCCATGAGTAGTTTGTCATGGGATCTGTGTAAGCAAGTACGCTACTGTGACTTTGGTTATTCATACATCCTCCATTTCGAAATGAAAAACGATTATGCTACAGACCAAGTGGTGTGTCCCTTTTTGAGAAAGGTAAGCAGCTTTGTTGCTTCAGGAGTTCTAAAACCACGAAGCTGCCTACCTTAGTTCGGTATATCTAGTTCATAGGGAGACGGTGTCTAGCACAACACTTCAGTTCTGTGAGGCATCAAAAACTGCGCAGAGCAGCAGTGATACGTACACAAAAAAAACGGAGTGTTCTACTAGAAACACTCCCTACGAAGATTGTTAACGTGCGTGGTATCCGTGTGTCGTTATCACTCTGTACTCCATACAGTGATGAAGTACACAGTGATAACGGGAAACTTTGTGAAGCTTCCCGTTACCGTCTTACTTTAGTACGCTAGAAATTGCTTTGCTAAATTACCACTTGGCGCTGAGCTGAAAGCCACGGCCAGTGTTGGCGTCAGTGGCAGGAATTGCTGCGGAAGGATCTTTGGGTTGAGGTTTGTTACCCAACGTCGTCCGTAACGGCGGCAAAGTGCCAGCGCGTCGGTTTTCGTTGTACCTAACAATTGCCTGAGGGAAGTCCTCGGCAAGATCTGCAACCTGCGTATCGCCTTCTCGCAACATCTTGCGCAACCACCGATAATCAGTATCATCCAATTCTGCTGTGACTTTGGCAGCATAGTAAATGACTGCGCGAACTGCATCAGATGCATTCGTGTAGTCAATGTTGCCAATGCCTACGCCACGTCGAAGCGGCTTGGTCGGGTCAATCGGATCAGCGTCAGTGAACGCTGTTGGATCAATACCAACAGCAACCAACTGATACAATGTCCCCTTATAGTTGTATGTATCTTGACCAGGGTAGCCTTGTTCCAAATCCTCGAGGTTTGCAACTGTAGCACCACGATGGACACGCCCTTCAGCATCAACAGCAATAAGATTAGGGGCGCCAAGCTGCTGTGAGATTGAACGCAACATCTGAGCATAGATACTCCGTGGTTTGTTTGGCCGATACCCAGCAACAATTTGGGCAATTGGGAGCACACTGCTGAAATCAACAGTGCCACCATCACCAATCTTGCCCAAAAGCAGCATAGTAATCATGTCGCTTGAGATGCCGAGGTTGCTGGAAACAACGCCGAGATCTTCATCATCTTCTTCCTCGGCAACGCGGCGCTTTTTGCTTTTCGGAGCGGCTGTGGATTTGACGGGCTCCACCGGTTCTTCATCTTCTTCTTCAACGACCTCTTCGACCTCGACGCCATAGAAGGCGTCGTGGGCGGTTTGGGCAATGGTCTCAGTATCAACCATTTCTGACAGTGGGGAGAGGATCGCTTGCCATTCAGCAATTTCATCCTGACCTGGCGCTTCCATAGTTACGTTTGCCATCACCCATTTTGAGGTCATACCGGCGTCAATCAGCGACTGCTGAAATTCATTGGGCTGGACAGGCTTGTCGGTGGGTTTCGCGGTTGCCTTGCCATTTTTGCCACTCTTGCCATTGGTTTGTGTTGCCTTGGTAGTCATTGTTGTTACTCCTGTTTGTGAAACAAATAGTAGATAGATTAAATTGATGTTTTACAACATCACCAACCAGGACTGTGGACCATCCACACTCTGTATTGATGACAGGCAAAGCACAGACAGTGTGCCCTCTCTGTCACCAATAGTTCGTGTGGAACATATTTCTAGCGTAGGGAGACGGACCGAGTACAGATACTAGAGGCTCGTACCGCTCTGGAATCAACTCGCGGTGAGTTGCAACAAAACAGTCAGAGACACTCAGCAGCTATGCTCAGTTCACTCCCTACGTTTTTTTTGTTAAAGATCTTCTGATATAAAACACAGAACAGTCGCAGATTTTACCAAAATATTATCACTATGTCAATAATTATAAGTCTACTTATATATAGAAATTGATATATTGTGATAAAATAGCTTACTTTTTGATCAATAAGCGAGGTACACTTCGTGCCTTATCCTTGTTTGATCAAGAAAACAAGATCGTTAACACGTACCATTTTTTCTTTCACCTACAGGAGGTGACGTATGATGGATCTAACCTTCAAGAACAAGCTTGAAGAAAATCCGCTTATTAGCTCCGCAGCTATTCAGATTTTGGAGACAGAAGAAATCTGGACTCAAGCTGCACTTGATCTTCTTAAGGAAGATCAGTTGAGAGTCCTGGGAATGAAAACAGGCTCCATCAACGCTATTCTTGAAATGCGCCGTAAACCACAGACTTCCAAGCAAACCTCTGAAGAAATGACTGCAGAGGAACTTGGTGTCAGCGAGCGCCAATTTGAGGAGTTATTGATGCGCCAGGCCAATATCCAGATTCTTTGGCGGCTCATCACCATCAAAACTCTGGTAGGCAAATATAATCCTGCCAACAAAGATGGGCTTGCCTTGTACATCCTCAAAGAGGCACTGGGGGATACTCCCGTAATGGCCTTCAAGCCTGGAACCCAGGAAGTGGCTGTTGATGAAGTCACGAACTACATCACCAGCATCAGGTCTGGGGGTCCACAGAAACAAGCCATTATGGTGGGGGGTCAACTAGCTCCGTTGTACAAAGTAGGGATCTGTCCCTGGAACATTCGGCGGGAAGATCCGCTTCTGCCAGGTGTAGCTCTGGATGAGAACACCTGTAGCACGTTGCATCCCGGCATTAGCTTTGCTGGAATGCCGCTTAACACACTTCAGATGATTCGTCTGGCTGTGGAAAGCAGTGAAGTAAACGCCCAACGGTTATTTGAAGTAGAACTCAGTATGAAAATTGCTGAACAAGGCTTTGATGCGCTCACAAGTCGCTTTGTCAGAGCGGCCATGCAGTTTCGTCTGCTTGAAGCACGCGGACAGTTGCCTCGCTTGGAGATTTATGAAGAAGATGCTAATCGTGCACCACTGATTGAAGGAAGTTCCCAGCGAATCCAATGCACCCTCTACAACTTCAACTTGCCAGGCGCTCGGCAGCGCTTCATCAAAGCCGTCGCTGATAGCTTTGAATGTAATGACCTCTTCAGGATTATCTGGGGGTATGTGTCTGACCACCCCGAGGCAGAAATCAATCCTGGCATGACCTTTAATGATCGGATTGTCAACATTCTCAACTTTGCTGCGAAACATGGCAAAGTCGATATCCTCATTGAGGTGCTGGGGCAAGAAAACCAAGCCTTTTTAAGAAGGCTGAATGGTACGTTGTGAGATCTCGGTAGTGGCGGCCAGATGGCCGCCATTACCACTCACTCGTTTTACACCCACACAGGGTGTTTTTTTGTACAAAAAAAGCACCATCTTGGTGCCCTCTGTGCAGATCTGCAGTTTTTCTTCAGTTCTCAACACACACTAGTGATGTGTGCTCAGAACTGAGGAGAAGCACTGCTGCTTCTCCCCACGTTTTCATGAACTACCAGAGAAAATCTTTTTCAAAACTACCAACCGCGCCGTTGCGCAAGCAATGCTTTCCGCAGAGCTTTTGCGGCTTGAATCTCTTCCCATGTTGGGCCAGAGATCTTATCGCCACCGACTTTGTCGCCTTGAATTACATCGCCATTATAGTTGATATCTCTCCCAGCATAATCACCCAAAACGTTCAGATCACCGGCAACATTGCTCTGGCTTGCGCCAGGGCCTAATTGCTGCCCAGGCTGGTCAAACATCGTAAAGTTCTTTGTCTCTACGTTGTTGCCATTACCAGTGATAAACTGAGAGTTTCTGGCGTTCCCGACAGCAATCCCTCTCTCGCCAGCGGTAATTGAGCCGGTGTTCACGAGTTGTTGTTGGTTCACTGCTTGAAGCATGGGCTGAGCAGTGCTGAGAGTGACGATGTCAGTGTCTGTGAAACGCTGCGTTCTGTCGGTTACAGACAAAAACCGCTTCAGTGCGGTAGAATACTGCACTCCTACTTCTCCAAGTTTCATGATGTACTCTTGTACATCCATACCTTCTTTGAGAGTAAAAAGCGCTTCCACCGCATCTCCCATTTTGTCTGCCAGGAGAGTGCTCCAACGAATCTTTTCCTGCCCAGAAGTGTTGAGCAGTGTTTCCAAAGCATTGCCATTGAGGACGGTAATGCCCACGCCGAAGCTCACAAAACGGACATCTTCAAGTGCAGGCAGAAGGAGTAACTCAAATTCTTGCCCCAAAAGAGCAGCAAGACCTTCATTGAAGCTTCCTTTCACCAGTTTAGAGATTCTATCAATGGCAGTTGTGCACAATGATAAGATCTCTTGCGGCGAGCTAAAATTGATCGTATCAGCGCGTGCACCTGCAATTGCTGCTGCAACATCTTGATGTCGGCGGTATTTTGCTGCTTCCTCAAGCAGCACATCCATGCCATTAACCTGCCAGAGATCCATAACAGCTGTTACGATCTCTGAGCGAAGCTGTGGTGGCAGAATGTTCAGCTGCCTACCAGTAGCACCAAAAGCGATATTTCCTCCATTTTTGAACGCGCTGGGATACATACCCAGAGCCATTTGAAGGCCTGCGTTTTGAATGTGTGGTGCACCCTTTTGGCAGCTTGTTGCAACCAATTGAGGGACACCAGCCAAGTTCGGCCCGATCCATTTAGTCGCCTTTTTGAAAATGGCACCAGGTTGTAGATCAAGACTACTTTGCCCAGCAGTCGCATCAAAGCGCTGTCGAGCCCCAGGATCGCCGCCTGCTGCTTGGGTTAAACCAAGTTCAGCGTCAAGTTGAGCCTTGAAGGCCTTACCTTTGACGCCTGCCCCCGCAAGCATGATTACCTGATCCATGACGCTGGCTGCCTTATATGCACTCAGGTCGACCTTGCTCAAATTAACACCTGCTGGAACTTCTAATTGAGACTCTTGAAAATTGAGATATTCTTGGATATTCATATATCACCTCGTTGAACAAAGATTATATTTTCCCTGTTAGTCAGGGAAACGGTCTAACCACACACAGCTTCCTCCCAGGCGCAAACAATCACGAGAGTGACTGCTGCAGCTTAAAGAGTTCTGTCATGTATGACTAGACTTGTCCCTGCTAACGTAAAAATTGTTAAAGAACTTGGGGAGTATATCAAAAAAGATGTAAAAAGTCAAAACTATAGGATATTTAAAAGTAAAACACCTGAGGGAGTTTTTCTGTATTCGTGATTGACGTTGCTATAACGCTTCACAAAATACGGATAGCTTCTCCCTCAGGTTCTCTAAGAATCTTACTTGTACTTGGCTAGTAGGGCCTTGACCTCTTCATCAATCTCACTGTGCACTTGTGCATCATCTGCGCCAATCCCCAAAACCACTTGCTGTGCTTGCGCGACATCAATTTGCTTAAGGTATTTCTCCTCAAATTCCGTGATGTCGCTTTGGGCAACTGCAGAGGCAGAGTCTAGGGATTGAGCAGTTGCTGCTTCAGCGCGCATGTCTTCGATGAGACTTTCAATGCTGCGCTTTTTACCTTGAAGCAGCTGTACAGATTGCTCCAGTCTAGACTCAATTGTTTCGCGGCGATCGAGATCAGTTTTAAGCTGCTCTACTGTTCCCTCAGCAGTCTTGCGTTGCAGTAAGCAACTGCGTACTGCGTCAGGATTTTGTTCAATCTCAGCTTGTTCAGCACGATCATGCCACGTGGCAACCTCAGATTCAGCAGCCATCAACTCTTTCCGAGTTTGAATGACTGCAGATGTATAGTTGCCCAGCTCCGTGCGCATGGCTTTGTACGTTTCTTCAATTTGCTGTTGCAAGACGAGCGCTGTACGGATGGGGTCTTCAGCAATTTCCACCAGGCTGCTGATTTGCACCTGAAGCAGAAATGCTGCTTTTTGGATCAGTGATTTTTCTAGCATGTTGTTCCCCTATTGAATGTCGTCAATATCTGATACTACGAGGCGACGGCCAAGTAGAATTAAATCTGAGCCAGCCGTAGCGTCTTGAATCCAAGCCACCCGGCCAGAGCTATCAGTGGCTTCTGCGAAGATGAAACGAGCACCTCCATCTTCAACATCACACAGGCCGTCAACTTCAAGGTCTGACTTGCCGATGTCTGAGATTTTTAGGCTAATGCCTTCAATCTCAATTACGATGGTAGGGATATCATTGAGCTGTCCATCCTCGTAAGCTTGTTTGCCTTTGCCATATTCTTGAGCTCTGCTCTTGAAGCGAGTGATGACTTCATCACCAACTTGAAGCGCTTTGTTGAAAAAGGCAATGTTCGCCCCGCGCACCCAAATCCACTCACCAGTACTAAACTGAGCAAGCAGGAATGAGTCACCGGTGCGGCTCCACTTCCCATTTTCTTGGTAGAGTTCGTGGTGTGTTACCACTCCTTGTACCTCAAGTGCGCGATTTGAGCCGTCGGTCGCAGTTAAGCGGACGACATTGCCTACCGAGAGACTAGCCAGCCGCTGTTTGAGCGGGACCTTTTCTGTGGTAGCAACCTGATCACGTGGCAGCTCTTCAGCAGCCTTAGCAGCAATGACGCTACGCCGAACTGGCTTGACAACTTCCTGTGGAAGCGTCCAACCAGCCACGACTGTCGCGCTTCGTTGCAGCAAGCTGCCCTTGGGCAGAGATGCCGAGAGCTTTGAGCTCCAAGCATAGATACGCCCAGTGTTGAGCAACCACAAAAAACTAAACACAACAATAAACGAGAATCCCGTCGCAATCAAAAACGTACCCATGGTACTACTCCTTTTTGTTAGGCTGCGGCGACTGCCACAGCAACTGATGCAACAAATGCACTGGTGATTAAAATAACATAGTTGTTATTGTCTGGCTCAAAAATCCAGCCAGCGAAATCGCCTAGTGAATTAACCTTAAACAGTCGAGCAATCGTTACAGATAACAATGAACCAATCGCAATGCCGACACTCCCTTTCGTCAATGCCGCGGAAGCAAACTCACTGACAGTGTTTCCACCAGCAAAGAGCAAGATTGTAGCTGGCAGTGCAAAAAGGAACGTTACGATGATAATACTATAGCTGTCATTGCCATTTTGTTTCATCTTATTGCTAATGTCTGTCACCTCGAGTTCGAGGACTGTGGTCCAGAAAAAAGCAAAGTAGAGCAAGCCAAATGCAGCTGCAATTGTAAAACGGACTGCCAGCCGCCCAAGGTAGACGAGCAGTGTGTTCATTGTTGGTGCGCTCTCTGGCGAGAGGATATAGCCAGCGGCAAATAACCCCGCGACTAACACTGACAACAAAATAAAAAACGTCATTCCACTCATTGTAGATTCGTTAGTTTTCATACGAAGTTTCTCCTGTGGCGAAGTGCCACGAACTTACGAGATGTGTTAAAAATTCAGATCAATCATTCCAGGAGCCATTGTCGTTGCCACCTGAACTCCATGATCCACTGTCACTACCACCCGAGCTCCATGAGCCAGAGTTAGAACTAGAACTACTGCAACAACTTGAGCCGCTCGAACTTGATGAACTCCCATAGTCATTCGACCGAGAGCTTTCAAGTATGCGAGCTGTTCGTGTTGCAGAGGCAGCCACTGACGTTGCACGATCATTGCGGGCTTCTTCTTCACGAGTAGCCTGCACACTGACCGCTGTCGCCTGTGCATCTGCACGTTGTTTTTCTGCCCATGCCTGCTGGGTAGCAGTATTTGCAGAGTTCGTTGCTGCAGTTGCGAGGTTGACTGCATTTTCCCATTCAAGTGAAGTTGCATGTGCTCGAGCTTGTGAGAGCTGAGCTGAGGCAGTATTCAGACTCTCCTGTGCCTGAGTCATGGTATATGACCAAGTAAGGGAGTTGATAACTGACTGAGCTGCGTCAATAGCAGTACTCGCCGTACTCTCAGATTGAGTCCAGGATGACCTGAACCCTTCCAGATAGGAGAGCCGCGCGGTAATCTCTGTTGCCATCTGCTCGATGGTATCCAAGAATGCATGCGCATTCTGTGCGTCAGTTTGTGACGCTTCAAATTGCTGCAGTTCTAGAGATGACTTCGTTCGAGCCGATGCAATGAGTTCTCCAGCACGTATACGGCTTGCTTCTGCGGTCGTGACATAGCGACTCTGCGTCTGCCAAGTAGCCGCTGCGTGATATGCGCTCAGACCTTGCTGTGTACTTCGAATCACTATCAGTGCATCATCTGCAACCGACAAGTGAACTGAGTACTGTGCAATGAGCCGAGCTGCGGTATCAGCAAAAGCTACCTGAGCTTTAGCGCTGACAAAACTTTGTGCTGCGTGCGTACGCGCTGACTTGCCTGCCTCGTAGGCTAGTGGCTTGTCTGCAAGTGATCGCTCAACAATTGCTCCAAGTGCCTGGTTCGCTTGTTGCAACTTTTCACGAGCATGCGCTAGTGACTCATAGGAGCCTTTGAGCGCACGTTCTGGAGAAAAGCCACGGGCTGCTTCCAGGTTTTTGAGATACAGGGCAACGCTTTCGATTTCTTCAGTAGCACTCACTGCCACCCCTTCTGCCAGCGTATCAGCCTCAGCCTGATAATCCAGGCTCGTGCTGACTTGCTGCGAGAAGGTAGCAAGCCGTGTAACCATACCCTGTGCAGCATCAATCTCGTGCTGCGCCATAGTTAGGTCACCGGTTTGTGTTACACTGCCATCTTCAGGCAAGTAAGCCAGTGCTGCACTGAGTGCCTTCGCACTTTCAGCAGCACTTTCTGCTGCAGAAGTAATGCTTTCATGTAAGGGGACCGTGTACTTTATGAGGTACAGTGCCTCCTCTTTTTGCAAGCGTTGCTGAGCTTGTTTCATCATGCCCTGCGCTTGTTGGTGCTTCGTATTCGCTTCCTCGAGCATTATGCGAACGTGAGCTCGCTCCGCTACGAGTGCTTTGAGTACATCATCTGCCTCTGTGATCAGTTTCTTGGCTTGTTCAGCCAGACTGAGTGCTTCGACAGACATTTCTGTTGATGTGTCCCAGTCATTCAACCTAAGAGCGTCAGCCAAAAGTTTCTTCGCTCCACTCTCATCCTCGTTGCCGAGTTTGGAGCGAGCATCAGTAAGCTTTTGCTGTGCTGCCTCAGTAAATGATGGAACAAACCACTGACCAGTAGTGTTAAACTCATCTTGCGACGCGACTAACTCTACTTCAGCTTGTGCAATCGACACTGTCGCTTGCGCAAGTGACTCTTCGAGGTGCTTCTGCTTAGCGGTGTTTATTGAAAAACCGATAAGCACGAAAACAACCCCGAGTGCAATCATGGCAAGATTTGGATCAATTTTTTTAATCCACTCCCACCACTCCTTCCAGTTGGTATTTTTCACATCGATCCTCCGAGCCGATACAAAAAAATTCTTAGAGATGTTAACGAGCCATTCTGATCAAATTTTTGCTACAAAGAGCGAAACTTGATACTTGAATGTGGGACTTTCGAGCCCCAAAACCGCAGTAGTATACCATGTAGGACACTGAAAAACAAATTATGGGATATTACTTCCGCTCTAAACTCTCAAGGAACCGTAGCTCACGGATTTCTTTCATCACTACCCGGATGAGCTCCTTTAAGTCTGCAACCGCGCTCTCAGTGAGATCGAACTCGCGGCGAACAAATGTACCGCGTACTTTATCAGGCTCAATAAAATCAAAGAGACCACTCACCACAGTCGGTTTAAACGTCTGATCAAGCTCTGTTAAGAGCTTGTAAAAAACCAGCTGCCGCTTATACACACCGCGGATACTTTCAGGAAGTTCTTTTTCTCGCTCACTCAGTCCTGCAGACTGAGTTTTTCCTTCAATCTCGTTCACCGATTTTGCAGCACCCGTTTTGTAGTCTACAACTCGAACTAATCTTGCTTCAGTATCAATCCAGTCGAAACGGTCAATTCTGCCGGTCAGTGAGATATCATCGAGGTACACTTTCGAGAAACTACCACCAAACTTTCGCTCGGTTTGCCAGGCGTTATTTTCATGAACATCATACTCAGAAAAATACTGTGCAATGACCTCTTTCCCATACGAAAGTCGTCTCTCAAACTCTGCTTGGTTAAGAATTTCTTTACGCAAGTTATCTTCAAAAACTGTTTGCGCAAGTGGGATAGTATCCACACCTTCGCCCGCTATTACCTGTGTGTAGATCTTCTCAAGTGCTGCATGCACTGCCGTTCCAAATGCCTGATGCGGCGCTTTCGCTTGGGGAAGTCTCAACAAATCGTTATACACAAAGTAGGCAGGATCTTTTAAGTAGTGGTCGAGTGCCGTCACAGACAGGCTAAACCCATCCACTAAGTGTGTAAAGAATGCCTCAAGCTGTGCAGTGCGATCAATTTTTGGAGCTGGCACCAGTAAGCGTTCCATAATAGTTTGTACTTCTGCCTCAGACTTCTCAAGCAGTGCAACTCGCTCACTTTCAAGAAAGTGTTGCAACTCATGCACAAACAGACTTGCAGAAACTGGTGATGACTTTGTATCACTGACTTTTGTTTGCGGGAAACTAATCGATACTTTATTTTTTGCTCTGGTGAGTGCCACATAAAAAAGTCGGCGATCGTCGTCATTTTTTTCTTGTTCACTCACTTTCGTATACTGAAGTACGCCTTCTGGAAGCGGAAGCATGATTCTGCTGCGTCCGTTTCCCCACAAACCATCACTACAGTGAATGATAAACACGTACTCCCACTCTCTGCCTTTAGCTTTGTGCACCGTCGAGACCGTGACTACTTCTTGTGCAGCTGCAATACTTTGCAACGGTAAAATAATGTCGTGCGACTCCATAACCGTTAGTTTCTTCATGAAAACTTCAAGCGTACACAAGTGATCAGAACGCACCATTTCTTGCAGATGTGAAAAGAGTGCAGTTAACGCCAGAAAGATGATTGGGTCTGCACTAGACTTCTGTATAAAATCCATGTAACCCGTTTCCGTAATGACCTTGCTAAACCACTCGGGCAGTGTGCTCGCACCCTCTGCTGCACTCAGCTTTTGCAAGAGAACAAATTTTTCTTGAATTTTCTGTAGTGCGTCTGCAGAAACAGTTAGTTGCAGCTCAGCGGCTTTGGCACAGAGAGCAGTAAACTCAGTTGTGAGCACTGCAGTGACAGTCTTCTTTTCTCGATTCGCGATACGCATTACTTGAAAAAGCGTGAGTGGATCACAACCCATCCAGGAAAAAGAAAAGATCGTAAAGAGCTGTTCATCACCTTCACCGCGGCGCAGCGCCAGTAAAAACGTAAAGAGTTGTAACAGTTGTTGTATCAAGGGGACAGTCAGTGCGTTTCTCCCACCTTCAATGAGGAATGGCACTTCGTGTGCAGCAAGGATTGGCGCCAGCTCTTGTGCTTCTCTATTCGTGCGGTGCAGTACCGCGATCTCAGATGCAGAGACACCCGAGTCGAGTAGCTTCTTAATTTTCTCTGCCACCACCACTAACTCAATAATTTGTGAGCTTGCCTGCCACACGTCAATCCCCGGGAGGTTCGCAGTCGGTGCAGCACTCTTCAACCCCGTTTGAACAGCTGTAAATACTTTTTGTAGTGTACCCGAGGCTTCAGTGGTGACTAATTGTTGAGCCGCAGTGCTCATGGTGTAGTGGGCAGCATCGTAGATCTGTTGTGGGCACCGATACCCCGTGTCGAGCGAGATAACAGCAGCACTTGGAAACTTCTCTGCAAAGGTGAGAATATTCTCGGTAGACGCTCCTTGAAACCGGTAGATTGACTGGTGCGGATCTCCCACAACAAACAGGTTCGCGTCTTCTCCCCAAAAAGAAACCAACTCAAAAATAATTGCATTCTGCGCGGTATTTGTATCTTGGTACTCATCTACCAAGACGTACTGCAGCCGTTCTTGATACTCGCTCAAAAGATCCGGCTGTGTCTTGAAGGCCTGGAGAACCATCCCTATCATGTCATCAAAGTCGTAGCGGTTTCGCGCCTGTAACTCTTTTTGATATGCAGCATACACAAGCCCAAGTTCTTTTTGTTTTAGACTATTTTTATCTCCGTTTTTTTCACTTTCGTTAACTAAAGTAGTGTACTTCTCTAGTGAGACAGCCTCTCGTTTGAGGTCGGAGAGTGCCTTGAGAATGTCCTTTACATAGAGAAAGTTCTGATTTATGGGTTTGAGTTTTTCGAGTGGTAGTTCCAAGATCAACTTTTCAACAATGTCGAATCGCTCACTCTCAGTCAGTGCCTGCGCTTCACGGTCAAGCGGAAAGTACTCAGGAAACTCACTCATCACACCTTGGCAAAATGCGTGAAAAGTACTAATGCGCGCAAACATGCCGGCTGGGCCGATGAGCTGAACCAACCGCTCCCGCATAGTGTGTGCTGCCGATTCCGTAAAGGTAAGTGCTAAAACATTTTGCGGCTGCAAGTCTGTTTTTTTAAGAATCTCAGCAATGCGCGCTGAGAGCACTTGCGTCTTACCTGTTCCCGGGCCAGCAAGCACCATAACGGGGCCATCGATAGTCTCGACAGCTCTCCGTTGTTCTGTGTTTAAGTTGAGTTCACGCTGCATCTTAACCCTGTTCTGTACGCTCTGTATCGCTTCGTTCTTCTGCCTGTAATCTGCCAATCTTTCGCTCCACCGCCGCGCCTTTCAGCTGTGCGTACCCTGTGAGCGGTGCGTCTGCACTGTGTTCAAGTGCACTCCATTTTCGCCGCTCTGTGACAGCACTTTTGAGTCGTTCAGAGAGCTGTGCTGCTCGGTATGCACCAAAAGTGGCACGCGCTGGCTGTGTAGTTGTTTGCCCGCTGCGCACCAGCACGTTCAAAAATGTTTTTTTCACTGCCATGTGCAGCAAGTATACCGCACAAACAGATATTTGCGAAATGACACCAGATGTCTTATAATAGTAAGTTCGAGGACTTTCCTCGAGGCTCGTTAACAATTTTTTTAGTACAGAGAGCGAAAAGCTCAAGAGTACCGGTGGTGCAGTTCGCACTACACAGGTGCTCGTGCGCTTTTTCTCTCTGTAACTAGATAGAGAGAACATCTTTTTTTCCCAAAAGGGGGCTAAAAAATGAACGCCAAAAAATTGGCACGGCGCGAACATGCGCAAAGCATGTTCATCACCATCTTCTCATTCGTCGTGATGGCAGAGCTGGCACTCGAGGTCGGACGAAGATATGGGGTCGGTGGTTCCGCGACCGCTTTGACCTTTGCAGTGCTCTTCGTGATTAACCTCATGATGAGCAATGAAGTCAGGAACTTGCTGAGCGGTAAAATTACAACCGCAGCTGGTGAGATACCCACAGAAGTCAGACAATGGTTCGAGACACTCAAGAGTGAGTTCAATCTCACACTTGAGCTCTACACAATGAAGAAAGAGCCTGGTAGTAAGAAATTACAGGCTTTCACGGGAGGCATGGGAAAAAAAGCAGTTGTCGTTGTCTCA
Organism: uncultured Pseudomonadales bacterium; assembly: GCA_964394125.1. Lineage (GTDB taxonomy): Bacteria > Patescibacteriota > Microgenomatia > UBA1400 > PJMF01 > OMIS01. The sequence continues at coordinate 19,860 of CAYMVN010000013.1, forward strand.
GAGGACCTAATACAGGCCCTAAATCCTGAGCAACTCATGGGCGTAATTGCGCATGAGGTTGGTCACCAGGTGAATGGGGATCAACTCATAACAGTGGCAGCGCTATGTGTTACGCTCATTGCCCGGTCATTGAGAGAGTTATTCCTTTTTTTCTGGCTCTACATGCTCGTCACGGGAGGTGCTGCAAATGAGTACTTCCTTGAATTAGTATTTTTTGCAGTTGCCTCTATATTCGCGGCAGTGCTGTCAGCCATGATCTCCCGAGAAAGGGAACAAATGGCTGATGCATTCGCAGTTGCGAATGGTTATGGCAGAGGTTTATCCGAGGCGCTGCAGATACTGAAAAAGCGCAGCCCGCTCCAGAATGATCTTCTGGACACAATCGTGGGGCTAACCGGATCGCACCCCCCGCTGTGGCTCAGGATCAGAGACATCCGGCTGTGGCTGAAAGGTGAAGAGGGAATACTGCCCAATTTGCTAGAAAATAGCATAGTAGTGGCAGTCTTTGCGGCAACGTCACTGTTTGGTCTGACACGCCTAACGAAGCCGTACCCGCCAATCTACTTTTTAGCACCAGTGTTCATGATGCTCATACTGTGGATGGTTTCTACACCGCCAATGAGTAGCAGTGAGCTGAACAAGCAGCTTCAGAGCTTGCCTAAAAGGCTGGTTCTGTGGGTGAGCATTGCCATTGTGTTTATAATGGCAACGGTAATCATGCTCACGTTGTCGAGTGTAGCAGACACCCTCGCCTACACAGGGGCACAGCGGTGGATTCTGTACAGTGAGGGGCTGTTTTTTATTCTCTGCTTCCTCACAAAAAGTCTAAAAATATCGCAGTTAGCGCTCATTGTGTTGACTGCATGGTTCACCTACTGCACAATGGTTGCAGTATACTCTCTCTTCTAGTTCCAGAGAAAACCCACGTGGGCTTCAGCGCAACGTGGGTTTTTTACTGTTTGTTGGTAAATTCGGCAATTTTTTGGAGTGTTTCGCTACTCACATGATGTTCAAGCCGCTCGACATCTTGTTGCACAACAGTTTCTGACACCCCAATCTTTCGTAAAAACTCTTCAAGAATCTTGTGTTTGTTTTGCACTCGTTGCCCGACAGCTTCACCTTTTGGGGTCATGATAAAACCACGATACTTCTCTACTTCCAAGTACCCTGCCGCCGCCAATTTTTGCAGCATCCGCGTTACTGATGCCGGGCTAATGCCTAGTCGTGCCGCTACATCGATCGGCCGCACCCACTTCTTTTCTAAAAAAAGTTCGTAGATTCGCTCAAGATAGTCTTCGTGTGGTTCTGTTAGTTCAGATGGCATCTGCACCGCTAGTATACAGGATGGAAAATAAGAACAAGTAACCAAATATTGAGAAGTGTAATAACCGCCGCAACAGCTCCACTTACCCACTGCAGGAAGCGGGTGTTAACGTGCGCTCCCATCACGCGCTTGTTCCCCGTAAGGAGTACGAGCGGGATCATCGCAAACGGTAACTGGATACTGAGAATCACCTGACTGAGCACGAGTAACTTTGCCAAGCTCGT
>CAYMVN010000014.1:0-21100 GCA_964394125.1 uncultured Pseudomonadales bacterium
CCACTCAACGTGTCCAAAACATCAAAGACGGCAAACGTCAGGGAGGTGTGATCTGGCATACACAGGGATCAGGTAAGTCACTGACTATGGTCATGTTGGCTAAATCGCTAGCACTTGAGCCAAGTATTACTAATCCTAAAATCATCCTCGTTACAGATCGTGTTGACCTTGATTGGCAAATCTATAACACTTTCCGTTCTTGTGGCAAAGAAGTCCATCAAGCTAAAAGTGGGTATGATCTCAGAAAGATACTGCAATCAAACTCAAGCACTATCATCACTACCGTCATAGACAAGTTTGATTCAGCCAAAGAGCATGGAGATTTCAAAGACACTGACTCTGATATTTTTGTCTTGGTAGATGAAAGCCACCGTAGTGTGTACGGTGAAACCTACGTTACTATGCAACGCATTTTCCCAAATGGCTGTTACATTGGTTTTACTGGCACACCTTTGATGAAGGAAGAGAAAAATACGGCTGTACGCTTTGGTGGCATTATTGATAAGTACACTATCGACCAAGCTGTAGCAGATAAAGCAGTTGTTCCTTTGCTATATGAAGGTCGTCACGTTGTTCAAGAAGTGAATAAACAACCACTAGATCGTTACTTTGAGCTGATTACTCAGAACATGAATGATGAGCAAAAGCTCAAACTCAAAAAGAAGTTCGCTAGTGCTGACCAACTCAACGAAGCAGATCAAAAGATTTTTAGCATTGCTTGGGATGTATCACTGCATTATCAAGCCCACTGGCAAGGCACAAAGTACAAGGCTCAGCTCACTGCTCCATCAAAACGAGCTGCAGTCATGTTCAAAAAGTACTTTGATGAAATTGGACTCGTTAGCACTGAAGTATTGATTTCTGGTCCTGATACTAGAGAAGGTCATGAAGACATTTATCAGGAAAGCTCAGATGAGGTGCAACTCTTCTGGTCAAAAATGATGGGTCGCTTCATCAACGAGAAACAGTACAACCGTGACATTATCAGTTTGTTCAAATCAGACGAACCACCAGAAATTATTATCGTAGTAGACAAACTCTTAACTGGCTTTGATGCTCCTAAGAACACTGTTTTGTACATTGCTAGAAGCCTCAAAGAACATACGCTGTTACAAGCTATTGCTCGGGTCAACCGTGTCCATGAAGGCAAGGATTACGGCTATATTATTGACTACTACGGTATTCTGGGAGAACTCAACTCGGCACTTTCAACCTACAGCTCCCTATCTGAATTTGATGAAGATGATTTGTCGGGTACGCTCACTAGCATCATGGATGAGATCAAGAAACTGTCACAGTATCATGCTCAGCTCTGGGATTTATTCAAGGAAATCAAAAACAAGATTGATTCTGAACCGTACGAACAGTTACTTGCAGACGATGCCATCCGCACTAAGTTTTATGACCGTTTATCAGAGTTTGCACGAACACTCAAAATGGCACTCTCTACCATTGAATGGGTAGAAGAAACTGAAGACAGTGTTATTGAACACTACAAGAATGATCTCAAGTTCTTTTTACGACTCCGCATCTCAGTCAAACTCCGCTACTCCGATGACGTTGATTACAGCCAGTATGAACAACAGGTTCAAAAACTGATTGATACTCATATCACTACTCAAGATGTCATTACTATTTCAGAACAAGTAAACATCTTTGACAAAGAAGAATTTGAAAAAGAAATTGATAAGTTAGTAAGTCCTGCAGCCAAAGCAGACACCATTGCCAGTAGAACTAAAAAGACCATCACAGAAAAGTTCAACCAAGACCCTGAGTTCTATAAAAAGTTCTCGGAATTGTTGGAAGAAGTGATTGCCGCTTACCGCCAAAAACGGTTCTCAGATGCTGATTACTTAGATAAAGTGACGGACATCATGCACAACGTGCAAAATAAGACTGGTGATGATGTTCCTTCCCAGCTAACCAATAATGAGGTGGCAAAGGCGTTTTATAGGAAAACAAAGGCGATCATGGAGGCTCATGTAGGTGAAAGCTATCAGGCATTGACGTCAGATGTCGCTCTTGCTATTGATACCATTATCAAACAACACCTAATTGTTGATTGGCAGTACAAAACGGATGTGCAGAATAAAATGCGACAAGCCATTGATGTGTACTTTTTTGAACTAGAAAAAGAAAAAGGTATTAGTCTGCCCCTCGAAGAGGTGGACAGCATCATTGACTCTTCATTGCAGATTGCTCTTCACCGCCCTGAGTACCAATAAAAAATATGCAAGATTCTGTAGAGTTTGGTAGCCAGCTGCTTGAGTTTGACGTGTCTCTATCCCCCAGAAAGACACTCTCCATTTCTGTGTATCCCGATTTGAGAATCGAAGTCAAAGCACCTCAGATTGCTAAGCCAGAAGAAATAAAAGCAAAGGTCAAGAAAAAAGCTGCTTGGATTATCCGCCAGATTGATTACTTTGAAAGTTTCTTGCCGAGAACTCCAGCTCGTAACTATGTGAGTGGCGAAACTCACAAATACTTGGGTAAGCAGTATCAGCTCAAGGTTGTGTTAGCTGATGATGAATCAGTCAAACTGCAAACTGGTCAAATTGTGGTGCAGAGTTATGACATCAGTAGTATCCGAGTTAGGCAACTACTCACACGGTGGTACTACAACCACGCTAAATCAAAAATTGATGAACGCTATCAAGCAATTCTGCCTAACTTCAAGAAATACGGATTGGAAGCCAGAGAAATACGTTTCAAACGTATGGAGACACGTTGGGGAAGCTGTAACGTCAAACAAGCTATAGTCCTGAATCCAGAACTCATCAAAGCTCCAATTCGTTGCATTGATTACGTAATTGCTCATGAACTCTGTCACCTCAAACATCACAATCACGGTGCTAAGTTTTACCAAATGCTCGACATCATGATGCCCGACTGGCAGAAATGGAAGCAGAGACTTGAGGAAAGTATGGTGTAGGAAAAAACATTGAAATTGAAATAAAAATTGATAGTATGAAAAAAATTATTGTAGATTTATTGGCAGAAGTCGAAAACAAAAAGGTTGAAAGTATAAATAATTCAGTAATTTTCACGGTTGAGGAATTGAACAAGGTTTTTTCAACATCAGAAATAAACGTACTTGAAGATGAAATCAACAGTTTGAATTTTGATTACGGCATTAGTGCTGATTGGCAGTTTGATTTTGATGAAGTTACTGAAACACAAGAAAGTTGCCTTATTATTATTGTTCAAGATCGGGACAAGTACTCAAAACTGATTGGACAAGTTTTGCCTAAAAATAAGCCTCAAATGGGCTATGTTTATATTTTTTCTGAAGGATTAGTCGTAGATACTATCAAGAATATGATTAGTTATGGAGACGATAACTACATGAATCTTAGGATGAGAAATAGTAGTAGTGGCTTGTTTTTATTGACCTTACTTGAGAAAAGTCCTAATCCTGTCTCTGTTGATGAGTTACATTCGATTCTGGGCGGATCATCTACTGATACAGCCAAAAGTTATAGTGTTGGTGAAGCCAGAAAGTATTTGAGAAAACGTATGTTGGAGGAACTAAAAATTCCAACCCAACTATTTGATGAACTCATAAAATTAGTCTCAGGTGATGGCTACAAAATTGGTTTAGAGTTCAAAAAAACTGTCTAAAGCAATAAAACTCCCATACTTCTTCCGTTTTAGTCCCCATATTTAGAGTTTTACAGTACGACTGTGAAACAAAATGAATATAACAATACATCAGAATATCGTGTAAGAGATTTAGCAGTAGCTTCATACCTACAAACTGCTGGAGCTGAACTCATAAGCATTGAACCTCAACCTGGCTTTGCATTTTTCGTATTTTCCGACACTAATTTTTGCTCACAGTTAGAGCAACGCTTTTGGTCCTATGAAGCTGTAGATGTTAGTCCTCGATCACTTATCGAGAATTACCGCAATTTACGCTCTCAAGCGATGAATAGAGCTGGAGGGCGAAATGAATAAGCATCGCCTTCAACAGACTTTAGGAAAAGGTACCGAAAACTACTCCGAAAATGAACAAGAACTATTTTTACAGGCAGCATCATTCTTTGCTGAGTTTGCAACCGATCCCAAGATATTTGCTGAAGTAGAAAGAAGATGCAAAGAAAGGAGTAAAACTATGGATGAAAAGTGAAAGCATTCTATGCTACAAATAAAATAAAAAACCCCGCTGTAACGGAGTTTTTTAGCAATCTGTAATTACAATCAAACCGTGGAAAGGTATTTATGAAAGAATCACAGCGATGTGTTATTTATATCAGGGTTTCTGACCCTTCTCAAGTAGAAAATAATATTTTAGTAACTCAAGAAAAAATCTGCCGTGAGTTTGCAAAACGCAATAACTATGAAGTTGTAAAAGTGTTTAGGGAGGAGGGTAAAAACGCAAAGGCAGTAACACACAGAAAGCAGCTTTTAGCTTTGCTGGACTACGTCAAAGATAAGAAAGCAAAAATATCTAAGGTAATAGTCTACAAATATGCAAGATTTAGCAGAAAGACAGATAATGGGCTTTACCTTGAAGCAATGTTGGCAAAGAAAATGGTTGATGTTGAATCTGCAACAGAGCCAATATCCGAAGGTCCTATTGGTCAGTTCAATAAAACAATTCTGTACGCTACTGCACAACTAGAAAATGACATGAGAGCAGCTGTTGTAAAAGATAATATGAAAGACCTAGTAATGAAGGGTGTATGGTGCTGGTATCCCCCAATTGGCTACAAGAGACCGCCAGGGTCAAAGGAAGAAAGAGCTGGAAAACCACCAATAATTGATCCATTGCTTGGTCCTATTATTGTTCAAATATTTGAACTAGCTGCCACTGGCTATTTTTACTATACTCAATTAGCCACCTTGGCTAACTCAATGGGATTTCAATACAAGGTAAAAAAAGATGAGCCATGGAAAAAAGCAGATCATCAAGTTATACAACGCATACTTGAAAAACCCTTTTACTATGGCTTGCTTGTTGTAAAAACATGGGAAATCCAACAAATGGGCATTCATGAACCATTAGTTAGTAAAGACTTGTGGCTAAGAGCAAATGTTTTGACAAACAAAAAGCGTGACTATTCAAAGCAGGACAATGAAATTTACCCTTTGAAGGGCTAAATAAAGTGTGCTTATTGTGGACGTTTCATGACCTCCAGTAAGCCTAAAGGACGAGATAGGTATTATTTTCATTACGAATGTGGGAATAAAAAATGTCGTAAGTCGAGAGTAAACATTGATAAAGCTCATGATGAATTGATGAAGTTATTGCAGACCATTAGACCCCGTGATGACCTAATGAAAATAATATCCAGAAAGATTGAGCTAGATTGGCAAAAACAAATTGCAAAATTTGAAAACTTACGAATGCAAAAAGCTAGCCAAATTGAATCGCTCAAGGAAGAATTGAGGTCTATACCCGCCTCGGTTCGTGCTGGGTTTTATACGCAAGAGTTTGCCAAAGAGGAAGCAGAGCGCATCAATACCCAGATAGCAGTGCTTGGAGCAGAACAGGACGATTTAGCTATATCAAAATACGATTCACAACGTGTTGTAATCTTTTTTGAGGTGTTTTTGGAGAATTTTGACTATGTGTGGAAGAAGATGGATCTCACGAAGCGACAAACGTTACTTAGACTGATATTTCCAGACGGAATTGAGCATGATGGAAAAAGTTTCCAAACCATCACTTTTTCCCCATTATTCAAGCAAATTAGCTTGTTTTCTGAAGAAAATACTCATTTGGTGACCCCATGCGGATTCGAACCGCAGTTCCCAGGATGAGAACCTGGTGTCCTAGGCCTCTGGACGATGGGGCCACTACAGCGTGAATGCACAGACCTGTTCACGACAACCCGGTAATTATACAGCATAGTGTACTGCTTCCTCAAGATAAGGAAAAGGGCATAGCATTTCGTACTTTCCTCTACTATACTGGATGCACCTATGCTACCAGCACTCAAAAAATTTACTTCTTTCTTGGGCAGAATGCTCAAGATCTTTATCCTCAGCTCAACGGCAGCCTTTGGGGTTATTACCACCATTATTCTGCTACTCATCTTCTTTATCGCTGGTATGTCAGGTCTTTCTACAGCACGTGAAGCAACACAGGCTGAACACCTTGGGCAGACGCTGGAGTTTGGTAAAAAAGATGCTAAAAATACCTTGCTCGCAGTCCCGATCACTGGTCTCATCCTTGGCGATAAAGCAAGTGCTGACTCACTCTCGACACTCTTTACCTCAGGTGTCACGTATGGCTACGAGATCAAAAAAGAGCTCCGCGCTGCAGCTGATAAAAATGAAGTGGCAGGTGTTATCTTGATGATCGACTCACCGGGCGGTACGATCTTTGGCAGTCAAGCAATCTCAGATGGTGTTACCTACTACAAAGAAAAAACCGGCAAACCTGTCTTTGCGTATGTTGGTGGCGTTGCAGCCTCTGGTGCGTACTGGGCCGCAGTCAGTGCCGATACCATCATTGCCGACCACGGAACCGTCACCGGTAGCATCGGTGTTATCTTTGGGCCATTCAAGTACTACGACAAAGTCCTCAGTGAAGATGGCGGCGCGTTTGTGGGTGGTGTCGTAACCCAAGGTGGTATCGAGTCAACCTATATAACTGCAGGAAAATCAAAAGACGTTGGCAATCCATACCGAAAGCTCACAGACTTTGAAATCACCCGGTTGCAGCAGTCAGTTAATGACTCCTACGACGAGTTTGTAACCCAAGTTAGTTCGCATCGAAAGATTGCTCCTGAAGTCATAAAAGAAGAGTTGGGCGCACTGATTTACGGCGAAGCCCAAGCCATGAAGTATAAGCTCATTGACTCTGTTGGGAGTAAAGAAGATGCATTCGCGGCCCTCGCCGCAAGAGCTGGTGTAGCAGAAGGCGAGTATAAAGTAGAGCGACTCTCGGGGAAGCAGGACTTCTTCAGCACGCTCATATCGAGTGCTAGCAAAGTAGGCGCTCCACAAGCTGTCACTTCAGCCTGTTTGTTGCACTCACAAGTACTTGCATTTCATGGTGATCTGATGAGTGTCTGTCCGTAAAGTAGCTATGCACATCTTTGAAGTTTTGGCTCATTTGTTTCACCCACGGCGGTCGAATAATCATCGGCCAAAGATTCTCCACGCAAAAAGTATTTTTTCGCTTGCACTCCTGGCAGTTGGCGTGGGCGCACTTGTTGTTCAACACACTGTGTCACAAGCAGTTTTCGGTGATGTTCTCGGTTATGCTTCAGATATAACAGTGCAGCAAGTTGTTGCCCAAACAAACTCACAGCGTTCAGCCGCTGGCTTGGGCAGTCTGACATATAATGAAACACTCAGCTCAGCCGCTCGCCTGAAAGCAGCCGATATGTTTGCCCATCAGTACTGGTCGCACACCTCGCCACAAGGGCTTGACCCATGGTACTTCTTCAAAAAAGCTGGCTACAACTACCAATCTGCAGGTGAAAATCTGGCTCGTGACTTCGGGACAACTCCAGAAATGATGGCTGCTTGGATGGCGTCACCGACACATAAAGCAAACATTGTGCACGCGCGGTACGAAGAAATTGGTGTAGCAGTCGTGAATGGCACGCTGCAAGGGGTTGAAACGACCCTCGTTGTACAGCTCTTTGGCAAGCCGAAGTTGACCCCTGCCGTCATACCGAGTGCAGCCGCTGAAGTCTCAGCTCCGGTTGAAGTAAAACCTGCCGCTGCAGTTCCAGCTCCCATAGTTGCAACGCCAGCTCCTGTTGTGCAAGCTCCAACCGTCTTGGCTGAAGAAGTAGTCGCTAATCAAGCCGTTACGCCGTTCGCTTCACCAGTTCAGCTACTGAAGGCAGTTTTTGAAGCGATTTTGGTCATTTTACTGCTCGCACTCATCTATGACGCATACATTATTCAGCGGAAAAAGGTCAGTCGAATGGTGGGGCACAACGCTGCTCACATCGCCTTCTTACTGGTCGTGTTTGCGATCGTTCTGTGGGTAAAAAGTGGCACTATTTTAACGGGGATAGGGAACTAAGATGAATCGTTCTTCACATGTTACTACTGCATATAGTGTCTTGGCTGTACTGCTGCTCAGTTTTGTTGCTGCATTTTTCCTGCTGTGGCCGCAGATGGTGTATGAACGGATGCTCATCGTTGGCCTCTCACTTTCATATGTGCTGTGGGGGTGCGTGACACACGTAAAAACAAATCGCTTTACTTGGCAGGTGGCAGAAGAGTACTTAGCGGTGGCGTTCTTGGGTGGCATGGTGCTGGTACTCATCACCTTTTCAGTTCGCTGACAGAGTGATACACTTACTGACGTTTGTATGAAAGAATATGAACAAAGGAGACCGTATGAAAGGTATCATTTTAGCAGGAGGATCTGGCACACGGCTCCGCCCACTCACCAAAGTAACCAGTAAACAGTTACTGCCAATCTACAACAAGCCAATGATTTATTTTCCGCTGGAAACGTTAATTACGGCTGGTATCAGAGACATTCTCATCATCGTTGCCCCAGATCACGCTGGAGACTTTTTGAAGCTCCTCGGTAGTGGCTCAGAGTTTGGTTGCAAGTTTACCTACGAAATTCAAGACTCACCAGCTGGTTTAGCACAGGCTTTTATCATTGGAGAAAACTTTATTGGTGACGACTCTGTAACCCTTATTTTAGGTGACAATATTTATCAGGATAACTTTTCTGAGCACATTACTTCATTCCGAACTGGTGGTCGCGTCTTTGCAAAAGAAGTTACCGACCCAGAACGCTTTGGCGTCGTAGAGTTCGACAGTGAAAAGCGAGCAATCTCTATTGAAGAAAAACCAAAAGCACCAAAGTCGAACTATGCAGTCACTGGCTTGTACATTTATGACAACAGTGTGGTTCAGAAAGCAAAAAATCTGAAGCCATCAGCACGCGGCGAGCTTGAAATTACCGATCTTAACAACGTCTTTTTACAAGAAGGTACGCTTGATGTCGCCTTCGTGCAGGGCAAGTGGCTCGACACAGGTACCTTCGAGTCATTATTTGAAGCAATCACGTTTGTCAGAGAAAAAGAGTTGGCTCAGAAGAATCAGTAGCTGCACAGAGCCACAAAGATAGCGTACAATAGGTGGGTATGCGTGTAAGTTTTTTCATCTTTTTTCTGTGTATTGCTTCTCTGGTGTGGCAGCCTCAGGTTGCCCGAGCTCAGGTGGCAGAAAAGAAGCTCCCGGTTGTCAGCCGTGAGAAGGACTTACTGACACTTTATCAAGCACAAGTTGAACGGTACCGAGAAACAGAACGCACGTTTGGCATTAGTAAAGCTCAGTACTTCAAGTTGAATACCTTGCAGTCACTCGAAAAAACGGTCGTTGACGCTCGGACAACAATGGAGGTTCGCAATCAAGTGCTTATTACCTATCTTGAGCTCTTGCACGAGATCTTACAAAACACCCAAGGAATTGAGCTTGCCCGTAAAACTGAAACGCTGCAGAGTATTGAAGATCAAGTTCGGGCACTTCGAGCACACTCTGAAGCGGTGGAGAAGAGCGTTTCCAGAGAAGATATTGCAAGCCGAGCTGATGAGTTCGAGCCACTCGGTGCGCGCGCACAACAAACTGCAGTCACAGTACAAGGATTGGTGGTAATTGGTCGGTTACAGGCAGTCTATGACGCTGCTCTGAGTGCACACACTGCAATTCTTGAGCGACACAAAGAAAATCCTGTCTCTGCTCTCAAACAATCTGAACGGGAGCGTGCCTATACTGAGGTTACTGCACAGATTACTCTTGTTTCGGATCAGTTCAAAAAGGCGAGAACGACGTTTGAGAATGAAGTCTCGCATGGTGGGGCAAGAACAGATACCACAATTGAACAGCTCAACACAGTGTACGCAAGTACATCGCAACTCTTAGCATTCTTAAAAGAATTAGTATTGAAGCTCACGTAATATGAGAAACGAACAAAACTACACAAACCAGACCGAGTTCGCACTTGAAGAACCACTGTTTTCACCCGAAGGCACCCCAGCGCCTGAAGAAGAACGAGCTGTGGTAGTTCGTCAACCATGGTGGAAAAAGAAGCCCTTACTGATTGGTGCAATCGTTGGGGTAACGGTCTTTGTGTTACTGGTGTTAGCGTTGATCAATGCAGTTGTAACTGCTTCACGCAGACCACAAGTCCCCGTTGTGGACGCTCCTGCTGCCAGTGATGCTCCCGCGTCAGATCCACTCTACAACGAACTACTTTCACTTGAAAAACAACTTAAAACTGCCAACCCTAACCAAGCACAATTCGCTTTTCCAGCGGTTGATATGAATCTTAGGATCGACGAAAAACGCCGCTAAAAAGAATAATTGTTAGGTACACCCACAGCGTGATTGAAAAGATTGGAACTGTTGTGTGCGGCAGAGCACTACTGGTTATGGTGGTAATAATTTCAGCCGGGATACTGACTGCGAGAAGCAGCTTCGCAATTTCAAGCAATGAATAGGTACCCCAGAGCACTCTTTGTACAAAGTAGAAGAACAGAATCTCAAAGAGGAGTGAAGCTAGTTTCGTGACGGTGAGCGCTACCAGAAAAACCACACCAGCTATGACAACGGTGGTAAACAGAGCGGTGGTACTAATGGCACTTTCTGAAGTTAGTGCATCTGAGATGCTGTCTTTAGTTAGAACTGTTGGCTGTATTAGGATCTCTGAAAGTGGTAGCGATGAAAGCACTGTGTCTTTGCTTGAAAAAGTAAGGTGGGTTGCTGAAACAGAGAGAAATGCTGCTGGAGTTGCAGAAAGCGCGAAAAAGTTTTCTGGCAAGATGTCTGTGGGGAAGTTGTTCGTCAGATCTTTGGGATAACCGCTGACAACAATCGGTTTACTACTGAGCAGTACACTCCCATCCCAGGAAATTGTGAGATCTTCGGGAAAACGAATAATAACTTCTCGTTTCAGTGAAGCAATAGTATTTTGAATACTTGGGTAGAGTCTGTACGCAGACACAGCCGTAAAAAAACTTGAAGTGATGAACAGGAGTAACAGATAGTAACAGACTACACGAATCAATGATATTTTTTGTAGCTGAGCATAGAACTGGAGTGAGCTAATACTGCCGAAAATATATAAAAAAAAGTGTTTCATGAGTGAACTAGTATACCACTGGAAGCGTATTTTTGTTACAATGCAGGTATAAGGAGAACTATGTCATTCGATTTTAGTACGTTTGAAGCTGACGCCAGAAAGGCTGTTGAACACTTCCGCCAAAATATTGGTTTACTGCGAACAGGGCGTGCTTCAGCAGAGATGCTCGACACTGTATATGTAGAAGCGTACGGCAGTCGAATGCGTCTTGTTGAGGTTGCCTCTGTGAGTGTCCCTGATGCCTCGCTCATTGTAGTTACGCCCTGGGACAAAAGTTTGATGAAAGCCGTTGAGTCGGCAATCACCGCCACCCACGATCTTAATTTAAACCCAATTGTTGATGGACAAATAATCCGTATTCCGGTGGCATCACTGACCGAAGAGCGGCGTAAAGAAATGGTCAAGCTCTTGCACAAACGTGCAGAAGAAAGTAAAGTGATGGTGCGTTCTGTTCGTACAGCAACTAAAAAAGATATCGAAGAGCGAGCCGGTGATGACGGAGTCAGTGAAGATGATGTTCATGCTGACATCGAAAAGCTTGAAGTCGCACTCAAAAAGCACATGGATGCTATCGACGAGATCGTTGCACGCAAAGAAAAAGAACTGATGACCATATGATAACCACACTCGTTTTGATCTTGGTGCTTTCCTTTCTTGTTATTATTCATGAGCTGGGGCACCTCTGTGCTGCACTCTGGGCAAAGATCAAAGTAGAAGAGTTTGGTATTGGGTATCCGCCAACAGCCAAAAAGCTTTTTACCTGGAGAAACATACCTTTTACGTTAAACTGGATTCCCTTTGGTGGCTTCGTTAGAATGTCTGGCGAGGAGTCTGAGGCACCCGCAACGTTGGCACAGAAGTCGGGCGAGTTTTATCACGCGTCTATTTTTCGCAGACTTGTGGTGGTACTGGCTGGCGCTTCAGTGAATTTTATTTTTGGTATTACTGCATTTGCTATCACATTTTCGTATATTGGTATTCCTGTTCAGCTGCCTGACGCCCGCATTGGTTTTGTCAGTGAAGGTTCCCCAGCAGCTCAAAGTGGCATTTCAGCAGACTACAGTCTCTTGGGGTTTGCAGATGCTGAAGGGAAGTTCTTTGCAACGAATAACGCAAGTGAAGTTGTTCGTTTTGTAAGTGCTCATCGAGGCAGTACAGTGACTACTCGTCTTATGGGGCCGTGTACAGAAGTTCAGTGCCATGGCACTGAAAGCGAGAAAAAAGTATATCTGAGGACTGTCGAAGAAACGCCGGCTGGTCAAGGTGCATTAGGCATCTCGTTTCAAGATAGTGTCTACACATTTTATCCTTGGTGGGAGATGCCACTGCGCAGTAGCTACTTTGGGGTAACTCAGGCACTCTTGATGGGTTCACAAATTATTTCTGCACTGGGTAATTTGGTGCACACAATCTTTACCAGTGGCTCGGTTCCAGCAGAACTGGCTGGACCTGTAGGGATTGTGCACCAAGCACAATCTTCAGGGCTAGTGCAAGAAGGTTTCTTATCGGTGTTAGTGTTTTCAGGCATGCTCTCCATTAACTTAGCCGTCATGAATGTGCTTCCTATTCCACCACTTGATGGGGGAAAAGCAGTCTTCACGCTTCTAGAGCTCGTCTTGACGCGCAAACAGTTGCACATTTTTGAGTATTGGTTAAACTACAGCGGGTATATCTTTTTGATGTTGCTCATAGTTGCAGTGACCTTCAGAGATGTCCTTCGTATAGTTTGGTAGGTATATATGGCAGTTCACAGAACTCGAGAAGACAAAATGAGAGCGGAACAACACCGAATGCAGGGTGCGGGGAGTGCTCCAAGTTTTAAGTACTCGCATTCTGGAAGTGTGTCTCGAAAAAATACTCAAAAACCTGACCGTGTTGAGGTAGATATGGGCGTCTGCACACGCCAAGATCTCACCAGAACGTTCATCGTTTCTCTTATTCTCCTCATTATTTTGGTTGGCATTTTCCAATATCTACGTTACAATGGATAGGTATTTTAGAAAGCATATGTATGTCTAAGAAAATTCTGCTCGTGGCGCTCGTGTTATATGTTTTATCCGCGACCGCAACATTTACCTTGCTTTACGCTCGGGGTGGCTCCTCCTCACAATCAGGGACACAAGAAACTGCGAGTACAGAAACCGGTGCTCCAGACTCAACTGCACTAGGCAGCTTGTTGAAAATAGACCCTTCGGAACCAAAAAATCAAGCGTGCCCATTAAACGGCATGTTATACACCGAAACAGAAAAGAAAGCCTGGGAAGAACATCGTCCAATCGCGGTCATGATCGAGAACACCCCTGATGCTCGCCCACAATCTGGAATAACCAGTGCTGATGTGGTGTTTGAAGCAGTCGCTGAGGGTGGCGTTACCCGCTTTATGGCACTCTTTTACTGTGCAGCACAAAAAGATGATGTCCTCGTTGCGCCAGTTCGTTCAGCACGTACGTACTTTGTTGACTGGGCCTCAGGTTTTAATCGTCCTCTCTACGTACACGTTGGTGGAGCAAACTTACCAGGGCCTGCAAACGCACTTGGACAGCTTGATGACTATGGCTGGAGATTAAACAATGATATCGACGCAATGTCAGAAAGTTATCCAACCTTTGTTCGCAACTATAACCGAATTGAAGGTAAAGATATCGCTACTGAGCACACGATGGAGTCTAGTACCGAACGGCTCTGGAAGATCGGTACAAAACGCAAGTGGACGAATCTGTCACCTGAAAAGAAGATCGGTAAGACAGTTGTGCCTGCAACCGATTGGCTCACAGGATATACTCCCTGGACATTCACTACAGAAAAAGGCAGTGTGGGCAGTGTCACTAAGTTTGGATACGAGTTTTGGTCAGGATACAAAGACTACGCCGTTGAGTGGCAGTATGATGCTGCAACCAACAGCTATAAACGCTTCTTAGCAGGTGAAGCACACACTGACCTGAATAACGGGAGACAGGTCACTGCAAGTACCGTTGTCGTCTTGTTAACAACCGAAAAAGGGCCTATTGATGAAAAAAAACACATGCTGTACACCACGACGGGTACTGGCGATGCACTCATCTACATGAACGGAGATGAAGTAAAAGCTCGCTGGACGAAGAAGACCCGTGAGTCAGCACTTCAGTTCGTCGACTCAAAGGGCAAGGACATCACCTTGAACGCAGGGCAGATCTGGATCTCAGTAGTTGATAAAGCAACTGTTGTACAAAAATAATGGACTGAGTTCATGAGTAGCCTTCAAGACTTTATCATCTCTCGTACACGAGTAAAAATGCTCGAGTTGTTCTACGCCAACCCAGACGAGATGTACTACGTTCGGGAAATTACGCGCAAAGCAAAAGAAGAGATAAACGCGGTGCGCAGAGAACTGGAGCGAATGCTCGGTGTGGGTATCCTGAAGAGTGAAGAACGGGGTAATCGACTGTACTACACAGTGAACAAACGCTATCCGTTTTTTCAAGAGTTACAACAAATGGTAATTAAAGATACTGGTCTTGCCCTGAAACTCAGAAAACTGAGAAAGAAGATGGGCGAGGTCCACTTTGTAATGTTTTCAGGAAAGTTCATTCGACGCAAACCGGTGGGACAGGGTGAAGTTGATATTCTCTTTGTCGGTGATATCGTTTTGCCAGAACTTGAAGTTTTAATTAAAGAAGAAGAACAACAACTTGGCAGAGAAATTAACTACGCAGTTTTTTCTGCAGATGAGTTTGAGTTCAGAAAACAAAGAAGAGACCCTTTCATTATGGATGTACTGTATGGTACACATATCATGATCATTGGGGGAGAAGACGAATTTGTAGAACGGAAAACTCCTGGGTTGTAGACCCAGCTACGAGCCTGCCCCAAAGTTATTATGAAAAAAAATTCAGTGCGGTTCGCGATCATTGTCCTGCTACTTATTATTTCGACGGCGATTGCTCTACCACCCTCGTATACACTCAAGCTGCCTTTTGTGAACAAAGAGGTGACTATTGGTTCGCCTGTTCTGCACATTCCTACACCCAGTGGTACAAAAATAGTTGCATTTAAGTTCAAGCAAGGCCTCGATATTCAAGGCGGCATGCAGATCGTTCTTGAAGCAAAGATGGATGACATTCCAGAGGTTGACCGATTGACCGCGCTAGAATCAGTTCGTGAAGTGATAACTCGCCGTGTCGATCTCTACGGAATTGCTGAATCGAGTGTTAAGACTGCTACCGGAAACGGTAGTTATCGACTCATCGTTGAACTACCCGGCGTCAGTAACCCAGAAGAAGCATTGGCACTTGTGGGACAGACTGCAAAACTAGAGTTCCAACTTATCACGCCACTGCCAGCAATAGATGGCGGACAGCCAACGGGGCAGTTTACGACAACCAGCCTTGATGGAAGCAAGCTCAAACGGGCAACTGTGCAGTTTGATCCTACTACGGGTGAGCCAACAGTGGGTATCCAGTTTTCAGATGAGGGTGCGGCACTGTTTGGTAAGATTACAGAAGAGAATCAAGGCGCACTACTGGGAATTGTGCTTGATAATACACTTCTCATGGCGCCACGCATTAACGAGCCTATCTATGGTGGCTCGGCAGTTATTACTGGAGGGTTCGGACTTGAGGAAGCGAAACAACTCAGTGTGCAACTCAACGCAGGAGCACTTCCGGTGCCCATTACTGAGCTAGAACACCATGAAATTGCTGCAAGTCTCGGACTTGAGTCAGTACAACAGAGTGTGCAGGCAGGACTCATCGGTTTAGCACTCGTGATTGTATTTATGATTTCGCTGTACGGCTTTGCTGGAGTGCTTGCGAGCTGTGCGCTGGCTCTCTATGCCGTGTTAACAATTGCGCTCTATAAAATCATGGGGGTGACGCTCACGGTGCCAGGAATTGCTGGACTTATCTTGTCAATCGGAATGGCAGTCGATGCCAATATTCTTATTTTTGAGCGGATGAAAGAAGAGCTGCGTTTGGGTAAACCGTTTTCTGTTGCACTTGAGCTTGGTTTTGGAAGAGCCTGGGATAGTATTAAAGACGCGAACATCACCACAATTGTTACTGCACTGGTGCTCATTAATCCACTCAACTTCTCGTTCCTTAACTCAAGTGGGCTTGTGCGCGGCTTTGGCATTACCTTGCTTATCGGTGTCGTGCTCGGTCTGTTTACGGGAATTTTTGTGACCAGAACACTGCTGAGATTATTTTTATCGGCACCAAGAGCTGAACTGAACACTTTAGATGGAAAGAAAAAAGTATGAACTTCTTAAAATTCACCCCCCTGTATGTAGCCCTTTCTACTCTGGTAATTGGTGCAGGGTTGTTAAGTTTAGCCGTCAATGGCATTCATCTGTCGGTCGACTTTACTGGTGGCTCACTCCTTGAACTACAACTGCCCAGTACACCTGCAGATTCTGGAGCACTTATCTCAGAAGTTCAGAGTCTGCCAGATATAGAAACAGTTTCGCTGTCGGAGACGAATCTCTTAAGTGTAAAAGCACTCCAACTTTCAAGTGAAGAAAAGCAGCAGATTATTGCTCAAGCAGAAAAAGCTGCAGGCGCGGTGACTGTCTCTCGGTTTGATGTGATCGGGCCAACAATTAGTGCTGAGCTACTGAAGAAAACTGCGGCAGCAATTCTCGTCGTGGCGGTCTTTATCACTTGGTACGTAGGGAGACAATTTGATGAGCTCAAGTACGGAGTCTGTGCCGTGTTGGCAATGGTTCACGATAGTTTAGTGCTGATTGGGAGCTTCTCGATTTTTGGATACTTGTACGGAGTTGAAGTTGACGTGTTGTTTGTCACCGCTGTACTGACAACACTCTCTTTTTCAGTGCACGATACGATTGTGGTGTATCACCGTATTCGTGAGCTGCGCTTAAAGCACCCTGGTGAGTCTCTACCAGTACTTATAAACTACGCCGTTGCTGGCACAATTACGCGCTCGATCAATAACTCACTGACAATTATCTTTATGTTGCTCGCCCTCGTGCTCCTTGGTGGAGCGACGATCAAGTGGTTCGCGGTCGCACTGCTCGTGGGTGCTATTACGGGAACGTACTCATCGGCGGCTGTGGCACTGCCACTCTTACTGGCCTGGGAATCGGTAGAAAAAAAGTTACGTGCTCGTCGATTGCAGCGCGTATAACTCCCGCGCTAGCCGTAGTAGTGTCTCTGGTGTATTCAGTTCTGGCTCATCAAGTACTTTTTCAAATAAGGTGTGTAAAATTTGTCCAATAATCGGGCCGGGTTGGAGCTTCAGTTCAGCCATGAGAACTGTGCCGTTAATCGCCAGATCGGTGACTGAGAGCGGTTGCTGCAGCTGCTCGATCATGCGCTCTTTCATCTCTTCTAAACGCCAACTGGTTTTTCGTGCGCCACTGCCCAGGCGGTCAGCTTCTCTGAGGGCAAGAATATCATCAATGTGCTCAAGACCCACTTTTCTCATGAAGCGACGAACTGCAGCATCTGTTTGACCAACGTCATAGTGGAACATGTGAAACCGAACGAGAATAAAGATGCGATCACAGTCTTTTCTAGAAAGCCTGAGGCGTTCAGCAACTCGCTTTGCAACGCGGGCACCCACAACTTCATGGTTGTAAAACGTGTAGTTACCAGTGGTTCCTGCCCGAGTTTGTGGTTTAGCAATGTCATGCAACAGCGTGGCAAGGCGAACAATTGGGTCTTTGGAAGGGCAGGCGTCAAGGGCATCCAGTGAGTGCGTCCAGACGTCTGTTGTGTGGTGGCCACTCTGTGCTACGTCTTTTGTTTCGAGTAACTCGGGCAGTACGAACTGAAGGAGATGGGTGTCATCAAGAAGTTCAATAGCTTGTTTTGGATACTCACTTGCAAGCATCTTCAGAAACTCATCACGGATACGCTCTGCACTGACGTGTTGTAGTAGTTCAGCAGCACGACTGAGTTCTGTATAGGTATCGTGTTCAATCTCCATGTTGAGTTGCACCGAAAATCGAATGGCTCTGAGCAGCCGGAGGGCATCTTCAGCGAAGCGTTCTGCAGGGTTGCCGACTGTCCGGATGCGTGCATTCTGGAGGTCACTGAGGCCACCGTGTTCATCGGAGAGGGTGTAGTCATTGGGGGTGAGTGTTACAACTAGAGGAACTGCACCAGGCTCGGCAAGCACTTGATTAAGCAGTGAATCTGCAACCGACAGTGCCAAGGCATTGATGGTGAAGTCTCTACGGTTTAGGTCGTCAACCAAGGTCTTTCCCCAGGTAACTTGGTCAGGGCGGCGATGATCTGTGTAGCTGCCATCAGCACGGTAGGTGGTGATCTCGAAAGCATCGAAAGGATGTGTGTGCACAGCAGCCGTGTGAAGAACAGGGACTTCCAGCGAAGCATGAATCTTTCGGGCCTGGGCAAGATCGATAATTCTCGCCTCACTAGGTGCAGCTTCAAGTGGAAGTTCAGGCAGTGGCAGTTGCAGCAGTTCTAAGAGATGCTCGTAGGTAACGCTGACAGTGCCAAAGGTGTTCTCATAAAAACTTTCTGGAAACACCGCGCTGATTTCTTCTGGTGTGGCATTGGTCGTGAAGTCGAAGTCGGCGGCAACTTTCTGAGGTGTTGTTACTTGTAACAGTATGTCACGCACTGCCCCACCAACAATGTACGCGTCAAAGCCAGCTTTTTTTAACTTGGCAAGAATAAAGAGTGCTTCTCTGGGGAGTTTGAGTTCCATACAGCAGTTATTATATCGTTTTTCAGAAAGATGTGTATGGAGATCTGGAATGATGCAGGGTATAGTATCCATGAATAGACATGCGGTTAAAAATTCAAAACACACTAGTCCCAACTTCGCTGCAAGAGCTTGAAGATATTTTGGTTGAAAATAGAAAAATTTCTGACAGAGCAGTTTTTTTCAATCCACCACATCCTGACTCGTTTACTGCAGAGCAGGTTGGTATTTCTTCTGAGCACTTAAAGAAAGCAAAAGAGTGTATCTCAACAGCCGTGCAGGCGGGCAAAAAAATTGTTATCTTTGGAGACTACGATGCAGATGGAATCTGTGCCACTGCAACGGTATGGAGCTGTATTCATGCTGCTGGCGGAAACGTCTTTCCGTTTATTCCCGACAGACACACACATGGGTACGGCTTAACTGTTCGCGGTATCGATGATCTCATTGAACAGTACCAACCAGACCTTATTATCACCGTCGATAATGGTATCGTGGCACATGACGCGCTACAGTATGCTGCTGACAAAGGGATCGAGGTCATTGTCTCAGATCATCATCAAAAAGAAGTGGCAGAAGATGGCAGTGAGCTGCCGATCTTGGCTCACGCGGTGGTACACACAACAGAGCTGTGTGGTACAACAGTTGCGTGGATGCTGGGGCGCGAGATACATGCAGCTGCAGCAGGCGAGTCACTTGACCTCTGCGCACTGGCAACACTCGCCGATCAAGTGCCGCTGAGAGACTCAAACCGAGCCTTCGCCTTTCACGGTCTACGCGCGCTGCGCACAACAACCCGAGCCGGACTCCTGGCACTCCTTGGTTTAGCACGGCTTGAGCAAGCCACACTTTCTGAACAAGATGTCTCGTTTGGTTTAGCACCACGAATCAACGCGATGGGCAGAGTCTCACACGGACTCGATGCGCTGCGCCTGCTCTGTACAAAACAACAAACCACTGCCGAAAAACTTGCCCAGAAACTGCACAACACCAATGTAGAACGGCAAGACCTGACCAAAGATCAGTATGAAGAGGCACTTCTGCAAGTGAGCACCCAAACTGCCGAGCATGTCCTTATTGTGCACTCTACCTCGTTTCATGAAGGAGTAATTGGGCTTATTGCTGGGAAGCTGACTGAAAAGTTTCACAAACCGAGTATCGTTATGGCGGTGCGCGAAGCGGTTGCAAAAGGTTCTGCACGCTCAGTAAACGGAATAAACATCACAAACTTGCTTCGCAGTGTGCGTAGTGAGCTGCTTGAAGTTGGTGGGCATCCCATGGCGGGTGGTTTCAGTGTTGCACTTGAAAAAATTGAGTCGTTCAAAAAACAGTTGCAGGCGCTTGCGCTGAGCGAAGTAACTGCTGAGTCTTTGGTCAAAGAACTAGCTGTTGAGTGTGCAGTCCCTGAGTCTCTCTGCACGGTAGATGCTGCCGCGTGTATAGAACAGTTTGCGCCATTTGGGGCAGCAAATATTCGTCCGCTGTTTCTCTTTGAACCACTTGAGATTGTCAGCGTTACGGCTCTTGGTAAAGAGCAAAAACATGCCAAGTTTCTCTTAGTGGGCGAATCAGGTACCGCGCTTACAGCCCTCTGGTGGGGTGCAGGAGAAAAAGTCAGCCAGTTTTCTAGTGGTGAGTTGGTGCAGTGTGTGGGTCAGATTGCCGTGAACGAGTGGCGCGGGAAGAAAACTGTGCAGCTTATTTTGAAGGATCTGCAAACTCAAGAGTCAGTGTAATTGGTGATCTTTGGGCATTCAGCTTGATACACTCGGGTGAGTCTATCTCAAAGTTTTTACAGCATGCAGGCCGTGTGGCATACTGCGCGCAGTTACCCTCACCACCAGTGTGGCGATCATTGTTTTTACATACGCCTAAAAAGACCGCAATAACTTTATTCTTGTGATACTTTCCTGCCGTTTGGAACTCTTCGAGTGTGTGCCGTGACGCGTAGAGGAGGGTGTTTTCTGGTAACTCAATTTCTTTCCATTCTGTAATAACTTTTGCTTCTGTTTGTGAGATATACGCATTGGTGAGCTCGGCGCGTCTCCCGAGGTACACAACAGAGCACCCCTCTGCAAGCCAAGCCTGAGCAAAGAGTGAGAACTCATCAAGGTGCATGTTCATGAGCAAGCCTTCGCAACAAGCAGTGCAGTGAGAGTGTTCGAGGCAACGATTTGGCATAAAAATTCCCTCACAGTTTGAAGGGGTCAGGTAGTATAGCACAAAGGATTGACACCTACAGACATTTCTATATAATCACTAATTCGCTTGCCCAACATACTCGGTATGTATTTTGCACCTTCTATACTGCATAGAACGTGTGCGGAGTCTGTACGAGTAATCGCTCTTTTACAA
>CAYMVN010000015.1:0-13096 GCA_964394125.1 uncultured Pseudomonadales bacterium
ACAGCATCTGGCAACTCAGGAAGTGCACTCTGGAGCGCGGCAATTTGTTCAGGCGTGTGAATAATTGGCGGAATGTCTGGGTCGGGGAAGTAGCGGTAGTCGGCCGCGTCTTCTTTTGTGCGCTGCACAAACGTCTCAGCTTTGCTTGAATTGAATCCACGCGTTTCTTGCGGTATTATTTGATTATCCTGTAATAATTTCTCTTGGCGTAAAATCTCATACTCGATTCCCTGTTCTAAGAACTTAAACGAGTTTATATTTTTTAGTTCAACCTTATAGGACGGGTATTCACGCTCACCCACGGGGCGCAGTGAGATGTTAGCCTCAAGCCGCATGCCTCCTTGTTCCATGTCACACTCGGCAATACCTAAGTAGCGAATGATCTGGCGAAGTTTTTTTGCGTACTCTTTTGCTTGTGCCGCAGTTCTGATGTCAGGCTCGGTGACGATCTCGATAAGCGGAACGCTACTGCGGTTAAAGTCGATGAGGGAAACTTTGTTGCCGTCAATTGTTTTATGCAGTAACTTACCGGTATCTTCCTCAAGATGAATGCGACGAATGCGCACGGCGGTATCTGAAAGTTCGATAGTGCCGTCGTAACAAAATGGTAAGTCGTACTGGCTAATCTGGTAGCCTTTTGGCAAGTCTGGGTAGAAGTAGTGCTTTCTATCAAACTTTGAGAAGAGATTGATTTTACAGCCTAAAGCGAGTCCGAGCTTGAGCGTCCACTCGATTGCAGTTTTATTGGCAACGGGTAGTGCTCCGGGCATTCCTAAGCACACCGGACAGGTGTAGCAGTTTGGTTGTGGGGCGTGAAACGGGTCATTTTTACAGCCACAGAACATCTTACTGTTCGTGTGCAACTCGGCGTGTACTTCCATTCCGCAGACAAGTTCGTATGCTTTACTCATGTGACCTCCATGTATTCCAGGTTGTCGCAGACTCATACGCCTGTGCGACTTGTAGCACGACATCTTCACGGAAGAACGGTGCCATAATGTTCAAGCCAACAAAGAGATTTGTTTCAGGATCACGGTAACAGGGTACTGAGATACCAGGCAGACCAGTAATTGAGCTTGGTTCAACTAACATATCTTCGAGTTCGCCAAACATAGCGGCACCCTCTGTTGCACCAATTTTTTTAGCAAACGTGGGTGAGGTAGCACTAAGCAGTACGTCATAGTTCTCGAAGAGCCGCGCAAAGTCTTGTCGGTAGAGAGTGCGAACTTTCTGTGCAGTCGTGTAGTAGGCATCGGAATGACCTTTTGAGAGCGTAAACGTGCCCAACATGATGCGCCGTTTCGCTTCGTCACCAAAGAATGAGCGATCGTTTCCGTAACGGATGCCATCAAAACGAGCGAGGTTACTGGCAACTTCTGCGCGCTGCAAGATAGTGTAGACGCTAATTGCGTAGTGCGGATCGAGCGCGGTCACTAGGGAAACTTCAGCTCCTAACGAAGTAAGCACTTCAGCTGCTTTCTGGATGTGAGGCTGTACGATATCAAGACCAGCTACATCATGATACACCAATCCAATTTTTAAGCCTTTCACACCTCTACTGAGTGCTGCCGTGTAGTCATCGAGTGGCTTTGGTGAAGATGTTCCATCGAGTGGATCGTGCCCTGCCATGTACCCAAGCAGCAGCGCAGCATCGGCAACTGTTTTTGTGATCGGCCCTGGTGAGTCGGTCGACGAGGCCATAGCAACGATGCCACTTCTACTGACTCTGCCGTAGGTTGGCTTGAGGCCAACGGTACCGCACCAAGCAGCGGGTTGTCTGATTGAGCCGGCTGTTTCTGTTCCGAGGGCTGCAATACAGGTATCTGCGGCAACTGCAGCTGCACTCCCACCAGAAGAACCACCCGGTAAGTGAGCAGTATTTCGTGGGTTGAGGGTGCGGCCGTACTGTGACGTTTCAGTTGAAGAGCCGTGCGCCCATGCATCGAGGTTTGTTTTACCAACAAAAGAGGCTCCCGCTTGAGATAACTTGGTTATAATTGTTGCATTATATGCGGGTTTGAAGGTATCGAGCACGGTCGATGATGCTGTGGTTCTGACACCTTTTGTGCAGATATTATCTTTCACGGCCAGAGGTGCTCCAGCTAGTGGCGTTTTTTCCTGAGACTCAGTCGGTGCGGTCATCGGGGTTAAGTAGATATTGCAGTTTTGTGTCTTCTGAATATTTTTCTCGAGTGCAGCAGTAACTTCAGCTCGTGAAAATTTTTTTGAAGCAATTCCAACCAGGTACTCAGTGAGGGTGAGGTGTGCGAGATCAGTCATTTTCTAGAATCCTTTCTACAACAAAGAATCCATCTGCAGTGTGTGCTGCGTTTGCCAGTGCTTCAGCTTGTGTGAACGTAGCATCAGGAGTAACCACGTCTTCTCTGAGGACATTAGAGAGTCCAGTGATGGTATAGGTCGGTTCAATTGTACTGACATCAAGGGTATTGAGGTTCTCGATAACTTTGAGAGTGTCGACAAAGGCACTGCGTATACTCTCTGTTTGCTCAGCACTGATGGGCAGCTGTGCGAGCTCTGCAGTCTTTTTTACTAGTTCAAGTTGTACTGATTCTGCCATACTTACTCTGTCAGCGCACGAAGCGCGGCAATCCTTTTTTCTACTGGTGGGTGTGTCGCAAACAGTCCAGAAAACCAACCGATGGTATCATGACGGTTCTTGAGAGGATTTGCAATATACAAGTGCGCTGTCGCCTTATTTGCCGCCTCAAGTGGCTCTGTATCAGAAGAGATCTTTTGTAGTGCTCGAACAAGTGCTTCAGGATTCTTTGTCATGGCTACTCCTGACGCATCTGCAAGAAACTCTCGTCTGCGTGACACTGCAAGTTGAATGAGCTGTGCAACCAGTGGTGACAGGAGTGCTAATATAATTCCAACAATAAACAGGATAGGGCCGAGTTGCCCATCACTGCGCTCTTCTCTACTCGAAGACCTCCCAAAAGCACTCATGCGAATAAGCCAGTCAGAAAGGAGTGCAATCATGCCCACAAGTACCGTGACAATCGACATCAGCCGAATGTCATAATTTTTTACGTGAGAGAGCTCATGGGCAATAACCCCCTCAAGCTCATAGCGTGAAAGGCGTGAAAGAAGCCCCGTTGTTACCACGACTGCAGCGTGCTTAGGGTCACGACCTGTCGCAAACGCGTTCATGGCTGTGTCATCAATAACATACAACTTGGGAAGTGGCAGGTGCTGACTGTGAGCTAAGTTTTCGGTGACGGTGTAAAAATCGAAGTACTCAGCCCGAGTTGCTGGCCGTGCACCTGAAATACCTAAGATAACGGTGTCTGACCACCAGTATGAAGAGAAAGACATCACTACTGATGTTGTGAGTGCAAGAAACAGCACATCAGGGCTATAGCCCAGACCATACACCATGGTGGCAGCTGCTCCAGTTATAAACAGCGTAAAACCAAGTACCACGAACCAGGACTTCCAGATATTGCTCGAAACAAGCTGATAGTGTGTCATTTTGTTTTACAATTTTACAGAAACATCTTTCATCTCTTCTTCAGAGACAGAAAGGTGTGAGCCACTCTCGGGCAGCTGCAGGCCAACTTCTTTGGTAAAACCAAATAATCCGGCAATAATGTTTGATGGGAAGACAAGAAGCTTCTCATTATAGCTTTGAGTAAGATCAATAACTGTTCTGCGGGCATACATCAGTTTGTCAGCGGTGTCAGAAAGTTCACTCATAAACTTCATGACTGTTGCATTTGCCTGGATCTCAGGATTATCTTCGAGCACCACGGCAATCTTAGGCAACATTGCCTGAATATTACTAATTGCTGCATCAATGTCTTTTGCAGAACCAGATTGGGCGGCTTGTGCGGAACTGGTGCGCGCTGCTGTCAGGAGTTTGAAGATGTCTTTTTCGTGCGTTAAGTACCCTTTTACCGATGCTTCCAAGTTTGGAATCAGTGATGCTTGACGCTTCAACTGGTTGCCGATCTCTTGAATAGCCGCAGCAATTTGTGTCTTGAGTCTTTGTAGTGAGTTGAAAATACCCATGACATAGAGGGCTGCAAGTACGATGGCTCCAAGTAAAACGAACAGTGGCATACAGACCTTTCAAAACAGAGATACGTACCGCTAGTATACACTATTTATCTCCTTGGCAAAGCGGTGGGAAGTTTGTATAATCTACCAGCACATTTAATCTTATTTTGTGGCCCCGTGGTGTAGCGGTTAACATGTCTCCCTGTCACGGAGAAGACCACCGGTTCGATTCCGGTCGGGGTCGCCAATCAAGAGAAAATTCGCGCAGAGCTTGCCCAAACTTTGTAGAGTGGTTATGGAAAAAGACAAGCTCATCTCCTTTTTAACCGGTGTCTATCTCGTACGCAAATTTATTTTTGTTGCTGTTGTGCTCTCTGCCAGCGCGGCACTGCTTTTCTGGAGAAATGCAACACCGCAGACACCTCAGCTTGCCCAACTAACTGAACAAGCTGCACACATTGAAGTACTTAACTTTGATACGGAAAATGCAGTGACCAGTAGTGCAGGAACCGAAGTGGCACCTACTGTCGTCAACCCTAGTGTAGTTGTAGTTGCAGCGGGTGAATCACTCTGGAGTATCGCAGAACGAGAGCTTGGAAGCGGTGCACGTTACAAAGAACTTGTTCAGCTGAATCATATCGCTAATACACGTGCGCTTACAGTTGGTACAAAACTGGTGCTTCCACATGAAGTCAAAACAAACAGTGTCACAGAGAAAATTACTCCCCCTGCACCTGAACAGCAAGGACACTACACAGTGCAAAAAGGTGACTGTCTCTGGACAATTGCTGCACAGAACCTGGGTGATCCACTTCGTTGGCAAGAGATTTTTGCGCTCAACCGAGAGCGTATCGGCAGTAACCCGAACCTCATCCTGCCTGGTACACAGTTGGTGCTTCCACCGCTGACATTTGCTACAATAGACCCTGTGCGGAAATAGCTCAGCTGGTAGAGCGTCTGCTTCCCAAGCAGAAGGTCGCGGGTTCGAGCCCCGTTTTCCGCTCACTATGGTGCGAGTGTCGCGAGATTTTGTATGTTCTAAGTACACAATATGAAGCAAAATGAAAAGTCTCTAGCGAGTGAATTAGGTCCAATTTCACAGACGCAGCACAAAGATGGTCAGGCTGAAATTCTCTCTCATTTTTCATCGGAGCAACAGGCAGTCATAGTGTATCGGCAAAAACTTCTTGCACCACTTGCCTACTTTATTGGTAAAGACTTCCAGATTCCCGTTGAACTTAACACACCAGGCGAAGGATGGCATCTCGATTTAGCCGAGAATAAAATTCGAATCGATCCGTACGACTTATTAGAAAAACCGATGGAGTATCTTCGGTTTGTGATCTGTCATGAAGGTGGTCATCGGAGAGTATCTCGTATTGAACAGATTCCGCTCGAAACGTGGACACAACCTGGCTTTGCATTCATGATGAATGCGATTGAGGATCCACGAACTAACAACTTTGTTGCGGAGGCGTATCCAAGGTTTGGTGAACAAATGGATAGTGCATACGATGAAGATCTGAATCTCAGTGAAAAAGCTACTGACGCTGCTCAAAAAAAATTGGGATTTACTCCCAGATTTATGCAAGCGGGCTTTGAGTATATACGACAGTGGTACAAGGAAACGCGCGGAGACACAAGCCCACTGAGTACTGATCTGCCAGATGAAGTGAGAGCGGTTGTTGAACACACACTCAACAGTGCTCGTGACTCTTGGCTGCGCTATCCTTCAAAAGCAGAAGCTGACGCAAGTGAAGAACTGATTAAACAGTACGCAACAGTAAGCTATGAGATCAATCGTGATGAGGTCTGGCCAGAATTTAAAACGCTCGTCGAACTTGACTTGGCAGATCAGAGCGCTCAAGAGTTATTGAAAGATATGCACGGCAACGGCGCCGCCGGAGAGGGACAACACAGTCATGCGCATGATCTGAAAAATAGCTTAAATGAAGCACAGCAACAAGAACTTGAAACAGCACTGCAGAATGGTACGCCAAGCGCGCAAACAACTCAAGCAGGTACCGGTCAGCAACGAATAACAAATCTCGATTCTCTATCAGAAGGATTAAAGCAGAAAATTAAAGACTATTATGACTCGCTCCCTGATGCGGTTAAAAAAACACTCGCAGAAAGAGCAAAAAACGCTTTAGAAGTCTTTGAAAAGACACTCACTTCTGAGCTCGAAGGTAAACTTTCTGATAATCCACTGAAAAAAGCTGAGAGAGAAAATTCTGCTCAGATGCAGCAAGAAGATTCACCTTCAGCAGCTGAAGCGGACGATCAAGCAATTGCAGAGTCACCCGAGATGCAGCGGTTCCGAGAGATCATTAATCACGTCATGCAGGGAGATGCGCATGTGTACGAGCGGTATCGCCGTGACGTGTTGCTGCTCATTGACGCACTCGAACGTGATTTGAGAGAAATTCTAGTTGCCAGAAGCGCTCGAAAACTGCTCAGTGGTTTTAAGACCGGCAAACGTATTAGTATCAAAAAAAGAATGCAAGAGCAAGCGATGGGAATCCCAGCTATTGCAAGTAGGGCATGGCAGAAACGAGAGTATCCAACTGAAAAAGACTATGCAATAACACTATTGATAGACTTGTCAGGTTCAATGGCTGGTCAAAAAATAAGAGAAACGTTCCGAGCAGTGATTCTTGTCGCTGAAGTATTGAATAGACTTTCAATCAAGACAGAAATTCTTGGTTTCAATGAGAAGCTGTATGAACTTAAGTGCTTCGGAGAAGAGATGAGCAGTGTGGTACGAGAAAAGTTGGGTGGAGTCTTGAATGAAGTCAATTCCGAGTCTGCCGCATATAATGACGATGGTTGGGCCGTCTCGCAAGCTTCAGCACGATTAGCGCGCCAAAGCGCTGCAGGAAAGTTTTTACTCGTTTTTTCAGATGGAACTCCTTACGAGTCGAGCGCTCATTCTGGAAAAGACTATGAGCTTATGAGTGTAATAGCTAACATTATGCAAGTAACAGATCAAAAATTAATTGGGTTAGGTATTGGTCCAGAAACACAACACGTAGAACGCTACTATCCAAACAGTATCGCAAATATTGGAGTAAACGAGCTCACCAAGCTGCTCGCTGATTTTATGAGAGAAGTAATAGCTAATTATGACTCATTTTAGTATACTAAGCGCACTGTATGAAAAACACCTTTGATGACTTCTTGAAATTTGTAGACTCACAAAAAGAAGTTTGTCTCGCTATTGCTAATGATGAAGCAGAACTTGCTGAGCTCGCAGGTAAACTGAAAGAGTATACGTTCCAACACATCCCCAATGTTTTTGAGTTGTTGCAGCATGTCTCCCACCCTTCAAAGTCCTTCTTTATTGTACAGGAGTGTCTGTCAAAAGATGTCTATGACTTTGTTGTACAGTATCCAACTGGTCAAGTTGAAGTGTATGACAACATGAACCATACATCTCAAACTGCACTCCCACGCTACACAGGCGTTGCGGTAGTCTTGTTGCTGACAAGAGCTACCCTCACGCGCACGCAAGCAGCTGGTTTCATGCTGCTTGAGCGAGTTGGTATAACGTATCAAAACTAAAAACTATGCTAAACGCTATAGAAAAAAATCTGGTTACTTCGCACCCTGTCGCACCAATTGTAGAAACACCGGACTCTGTGTACTATCTGGGTGTTCGTCTTTCTAAAGCTCAAAAAGGTGATGCACAACTTGTGCCCGATCGAGAAAAGTTTGCTGACATCATTGACGATTTATTTTTTTTGCGGTGGCAGAGAGAGCTCGCTGTTTGTTTTCTTACGGGAGATCCAGTGCTAATTGAAGGCGGTACGAGTCTTGGAAAGACGACAGCTGTTAAAAAAATGGCAGCTGAACTGGGATGGGAAGTTCACTACATAAATTTGAATAATCGGATAGATCCTGAGGCACTCATGGGCGGGCACGTTCCTAATCCAAATAAACGGGGCGCAGAAGATCCAGACTATATCTTTGCTGACGGAAAAGTAACTTCAGGTTTACGCCAAGAAGCAGGGAAAATTAAGATTATCATCTTGGATGAGTTCAACGCTGCTGACTCAAATGTAATTATCAGACTACACGAAGTTCTTGATGCTCTGAATCGCGGTGAAGCTGTCGTACTTACCGAGCACGCATCAGAAAGCATCCCTGTAAGTAAAGTAACCACAAAGATTGTCGCCCTTATGAACCCACCTGGCAAGGGATACTTTGCTCGCGAGCCACTTGATCCGGCGCAACTCAGGCGCTGGGTGTATTTAAAAGCGCCAAGCGAGCTTCCAGCCGAAACCTTCTCCTATGCAACTGATGCACTGTTCAAGCTTGTACCGCCTATAGAAAACGTTCCAGAGGCTGAGTACTTAGTCTCTCAGGAACAGATACTACTGCCTGAACAGTTACAGGAAATACCTGGAATAGTGGAAATAGTTAAGAAATATAAAGAGTTTCATTTAGCTGCTAAAAAGTTAGTGGAAAATCGTACTGTGGCGGCAGACCAACCGCAGCCCTTCACGTTCGATGACCGGGAGGAGCCCAGACGCGTCCGTGATTTTGTTTTGAGGTTTTATAGAGGTGATATCAATGAAACATTCCAAGCCGCGCTGCGTTATTATTACTCGAATAAGCTTGAGTCCAAAGATGATAGAGAAAAACTAGATGAACTTATTCGGCACGTAGCATATACTGCACCGGTAAAAACTACTCAAAGGCGAGGGCCTACTCGCATTTCAGCCACTGATGAAGTGTTGTCTGCAAGTGCTGAGATTATTCAGGAAGTAAATGCTTGGCGTACCGTCCTTGGGGTGGAAGTTGACGTGCCGCCACTTCCTCCAACCATC
The DNA here is from genome assembly GCA_964394125.1 of uncultured Pseudomonadales bacterium. Lineage (GTDB taxonomy): Bacteria > Patescibacteriota > Microgenomatia > UBA1400 > PJMF01 > OMIS01. Next base: position 8,853 of record CAYMVN010000015.1, read on the forward strand.
ACACCAGAGGTTAAAAAAACTATTGAACGTTTAGGATTTGAGTTACGCTATATTCCTGAGCTTGATTTGGGTAAAAGCGAAGCTCTTGAAACTAAGGGCGCTGAATCGTTTCTGATGGACTTGCAACATCGTTATCCAAATTGGTGCAGCTATGAATCGTTATCTAAGGCTCAAAAAGTCGATTGTTCGATCCCTCGGAATCTGGAAGTGTGGTTTTGGAATCTTGTAAAAGAAGGAAAGGTGAATTTTCCCAAACTAGATGGGGCCTGGATCGCTGTGGAGAACGTAGAAAAACCAGAAGTGGGGAACCAGTATGCTGATACAGATGCAATGAATGTGATGCAGCTGAGAGATTACTTTAATGTTCCAGCAACACGTGCTGAAGCAGCTCTTAAAGGGCCGTTCATTCGGTGGTTTACTCAGAAAACTGGTCTGAATCTGCACTCGAGCGCTGTAAGGTTGCTCACTGCAGTTGAATGGAATTTACTTGGGAATCGTGAGGGCTGGGGCAAAACCAGTGCATATGAGTGGACAAGTGATGTAGCAAGTACGCCCAGCGGATTTCGTCGTATTATCGTTGGAGGCTATGGCAGTGGTGGGGCTGCTAATGCCAGCTGGACCAGCCCAGAATCTGTAGAATCAACAATCGGTTTCCGAGCTGCAGTGGTTCTGGGGAAATAAGCGTTAAAAAGAAGCGTTGACAGTAATCGATCCTTGCAAACCATCTTGGCTCAGCAGCCCTGTTGCCAGTGCTTCGCACTGTTTTGGAGTTAGCTCGCAAGTAATTGTCTGGAAGCGGGTTGTGTTGCAGTGAACTTCACTTGGGAAGATCTCTGGGTTTTTTCGCATAAATGCCTGTACAGCAGCCAGACGGGCTTCAATGCTTTCATTCAATGTATCAAAGCTCTCTGAACGGTCTGTGCTGTCGGCCTCAACCTTGGGAAACGAAATAATAACTTGAACGGGCTGCTCAGCGGGAAGCTCACGCCACCAAGGCTGACTACTTTCTCGTGTTGGTTTTGGTTCATTTTCGTGCATATACTTCATTGTATCGCACAGAGCAGATCAAAGCTATAATTACGACGAAGTTTTTTGTATAATGAGCCCTCGAGCGCCGAGATAGCTCAGCTGGTAGAGCAGCGGTATCGTAAACCGCAGGTCAGGGGTCCGAATCCCCTTCTCGGCTCAAAAGTGGTATACTAAAAAACATGTCAACGCAACCAGTCTCCTCTCGGCTTATTCGTAAAGAACGCAATAAAATGCTTCACCAGTCAGTCGTTTTTGGAGTCACTGCTGTGGTGATCGTAGCAGTTTTTGTGCTTGCAATTCTGCCCAATTTTGCTCGTATTATTGACTTTGTTTTAAACACAGACACAACAACCGTTGCAACAAGCACTGAGCCACAAATTATTCAACCACCACTGTTATCAGCTCCAGCGACTGCAACAAATAGTGCCCAGCTGCGTGTTGCAGGCAGTACTCTTTCCGATACAAAAGTAACTGTTGTGCTGAATGGAACTCAGCTTGATTCAGTCTCGCCAGCGAGCGATGGTACGTTCTCAGTACCGGTTACACTCCAAGATGGAGATAACACGCTCTCGGCTTTTAGTACAACAGGGTCTGGCACTGAGTCGAAGGCAAGCAAAGAGTACTCAGTGTTCTATGACCGTGAAAAGCCACTGCTGACAGTAACGTCTCCAGCAGATAAAACAACCTTTTCTGCCAAAGAGCAGCTCGTCACTCTTACGGGTACAACTGATCCTGACTCAAAAATTAGTGTGAATGACCGGTTTGTATATCCAAAAGCAGACGGCACCTTTACTACCCAGTACTCACTCAGTAGCGGCGAAAATATTCTGCTGATTCAAGCTGTAGATCAAGCAGGTAACGTCACCTCGTCAACGCTCACCCTCACCTATCATCCATAAGTACGAACAATACAAACAAGAGCACGAATGGTTGAAAGAGCGTGTTATTAAACTGTGCGTGTACGAGTACTGCACCCAGTGCCGGTGCGCTCACACTTTGCTTCTGCAACAGCTTCTTGAATGCTCTAAAGAGCAAAATTGTCCATAAAACAAAGCCAACTACACCCGTCTGCACAAAAATGAGTGCAAAGAGGTTGTCAGGAAAGTGCGCGGTGGTAGGCATCCCGGTTGCACTGCGGTCGTGTGAAAAACGTGAAAATAAGCCTGTGCCAATCACCGCATCTGAGAGTGTTGTGATTCTCAAACTTCTCTGCAGTACTTGGAGTCGTGCGGTGATAGAGGTCTGCCGGAAGAGATCGACCCCTTCCCCGCCTGGGCGCGGAGCAAAAAAGGCAAGCAAGACACACAGACTCAAGAGAATACAACTATTTTTGAGTGAAATAACCTGTGTCCGTACTACCGCGTAGACGCCAACCGCAACCAGTGCTAGGTAGCTGGCACGAGAGTAGGTGAGAAAAATAAGTGTAACGAGAAAAATACTCCCTAGAATAACCAGCAGCCGATACTTCTTCTGATGCGGCGAAAATACTAAGACACAGAGTGTGAGTAGTGCAAGCATACCGGTAAAGCCTGGATCAAAGAGAGTTCCAATAGCTCGGTAGTAGTGATCGTCCCAACCGAGCAGTGCTAGAAAGCGCATGTCAGGAGAAAGAACATAGAGTACCGCAGCTGCAGCAGCAGTGAGTAGCCCGAGACTCAACAAGAACGGATGTATTCGTGTGGGCAGCGTTTTTACCAAACTATAACTGGCTGCGAGGTAGACCGCGAGTCGAATCAGATACAAAAATGGCATGAAGTCATGTGAGCGCAGTACAGCAAATAACATTCCTAAAAAAGTCCAGATCAGTGCAAACTTGAGAATGAGAGAACTGTGTGGAAGGCGCACTTTTTTCCAAAATCCTGTGAACACTGTATAGAGTAGCCAGAGGCTCAGCAGCACGTCGTGCGGATAGAAACTACTTTCAAGCACATTCAAACGAAGTAAGTTCCCTAGTGGAACGGTACACAAGAGCGCATATACGATGAACAGCGGAAAGAACTTAGAGATAGTGTGCTTCATATGCATACACCCTCACAAGCAGTGAGTGAAGACTCATACAGGCTGCATAGACTATACCACGCCAACCGTCTAAAAACCCGCCTTGTATCACCAGTCCGTAGTAGAGTTTTCCCAGGGGAAATGTCAGCATCTCAAACACAAGCTGCTTTTTAGAAGCTTTTTTTTGTCTTCCTAGTAGTTGGGCATACACGGAAACAGTTGCGATAAACTCTGAAATAGACGTATGAGAGTAATGCTCAAGTGTAATCCCACTCTGCACGATACTGCCTTTAACGACTGCCCGCTCGTGCACTGCGCCCGTGAATGCACAGAAGTGTTTATTACAGAGTCTGACCAGTGGCTGATTTCCAGCCTCTCCGTACTGGAGCTTTTTCCCATAAAAGACATCACTACGCACCACTGAGGCTGCCTGCCCGTGAGGGTTCTCACAAAATGTAGTCAGGGCCGTGAAAGATTCTGGGGTGATCACTTCATCACTATCAATAAATAGTACCCAGTCGTGCTCTGCCATCGAGAGCGCTTGGTTCCTAATAGCTGCAAAATCAGTTATAGGTTCTGTGAGAGTGTATACGTGAAAACCGTGAAAAGTCGTGAAAACAGACCAGTCGGCACCAGAGCTATTATCAAAAATCAGTACTTCAGCGACATCAGGCAGTGAAGCGAGTGCTTGTTCCATTCGCTTATCAGCTCTATGAGTAATCATGCAGATGGTGAGTGGCAGTGGTGTGCTCATTGTTTTGTAATCCTATATGCCATGATGAGGGCCGGTGGTAACAAAAGCAAGCGGGCGGCAAGGAGTGCTGCGCCTACCCCGAGCACGCCAAAACGCGGGGCCAAGTACCAGGCAAGTCCTACAAACATGGTGAGTACTGCAACTCGATGCGCGTTCATAAACAGATAGGCTTTTTTGGTAATGCAGAGCGTGTACACAGTGGTAAACATCCCGTGAATAATGCCGGCAGCCGCAAGCCAAGGTATGAGCGAGGCAATAGAAAGCCACTGTGAGCCGTACACCAGTGATACGAGTTCTCTCGGGAAAAAGAAGAATGGCAAGCTGCTTACCGAGAGCAGTAGCACTAAAAAGATGAGTGACTTGGTAAAGGCACGGGTCAGTCGCTCCCGTTCTGAGGCAACTTTGGCGAAAACTGGCAGAGTACTATAGCTGAACGCGTAGGCAAGGTTGTACGTAAACTTGT
>CAYMVN010000015.1:13106-13612 GCA_964394125.1 uncultured Pseudomonadales bacterium
GGCATTTTGGTACCCACCAAGGATACTCACACCCAGTAGCTTTCCTACCAGTAAGTTATCCAGATTATCCGCCAAGTACGCAAGTAGTGCACCACTACTGAGGCCGAGTGCATTCTTCATAATTTCTGCAGCACGTGAGGGAATATATTTGAATATAGGTCGTTCCGAGCAGATGAGAAACGACAGGCAGACTTCAAAACAAGCTGCCACGAGCATACCACCAACAAAAGCCCAAATCGTTTGATGAACCAGCGCAATAAGAACCGTGGCGAGGGCTTCTACACCGAGAACTGAGAGCCGGTACAGCGTATCAGTGCGGAAGTCAAGATTTTTTTGAAATGAAACAATACTTGGGTTGATAAAGCCCTTGATGAGCGGGACAAGTGCTGCACAAGCGGTGACAAAAACGAGCTGTGGTTCTCCGTATACTGTACTAAAGACGTATCCAATTGCAGCAACGATACCGGCAATCACGAGCGCGGTGACAGTCGTTGCCACGAACGTGA
>CAYMVN010000015.1:13622-16764 GCA_964394125.1 uncultured Pseudomonadales bacterium
GCAATCAAAACTCCTCTCCAGATAGCAATGACCCATGCTGTGTTGAGATAGTAGCGTGGCTGCTTCTCAGATTGAATAATAGTAACGTTCACCCCTGTCTGGGTCAGAGACTCAGTCACTCCAATGGCAATGACAACGAGTGAAGCAAGTCCGAACTCGTGCGCTGTGATAAACCGAGCTAAGATGGCAAGTTTTGCAGCAGTAATAAGTCCTGAACCGAGTTGTGCAATACTACTCCACCCAAATCCAAATGCAGCTTTTTTTGTATACCCCATACGGCTATTATGGGAGTTTCCCGCTTGAAACTCCAGCCCAGAAACTCCATACTACCCACGTATGAATATACTTAACTCGGTCAGTTCTTTTTTTCTCGATCTTATCGAGACATTCGTCATCGGTCTTTCGATCTTCTTGGTGGTCTATCTTTTTCTGCTGCAACCACATCAAGTGAGTGGACAGTCGATGGAGCCAACGTTCCAGACAAGTGACTACCTCTTAACAGATAAAGTAAGTTACCGGGTGGGTACTCCTAAACGCGGTGATGTCGTTGTTTTTCACGCGCCTGCAAACGCTAACTGCCCGAGTGGGACTGGGTGTGACTATATTAAGCGCATCATCGGTTTGCCAGGAGAGTCTGTTGTTGTGAAGGATAATGACGGTATCTATATCAATGGGAAAAAATTGCCAGAGCCGTACATTCCAAAGGATTACATCACTCTTTCAAACACCTACACTGCTAATGAGCGAGTAGTTACACTGAATCAGAATGAGTACTTTGTGTCTGGAGACAATCGCATGCACTCAAGTGACTCAAGAACTTGGGGACCAATTACTCAAGATGAAATTGTTGGCAGAGCTTTCTTCCGCTACTGGCCACTAACTAAAAGCCACGTTGTACAAGGCGTAAACTACTCGTTTTAATCTTTTTGAATTGACTCAGAGAATGTCATGATCTTTTCGAGATCTTTTTGAGTTTCTTCTGGATCACCAACTAAGGTAATGACTAACTTGGTCTGCTTTTGTGAACGGCTCAGATCGATTTTTGACTTGCTTTGCAAGAGTTGTTTGAGCCGTGCTTCCCACATCTGGACGCGCATGTCGGTAACGCGAGTAGTTGTGGGTCTGAGCCGGTGCAGTGGTGAGGTTGAGTGTTGCTGACGGTAGTTACGGGCAATCTCTTCTGCTCGGCGAACTGAAGCACTCTCGCGCAAAATCTGCTTGTACATCTCGATCATCACGTGTGGCTCTTCAATGCCTGCAATTGCCTTGGCATGGCCCTCAGTAATGAGTCCACCGGAAAGGCCGTCTTTGATAGCATCAGGTAGCTGCAAGAGCTTCATGCAGTTGCTTACATAACCAGGTGACTTACTGACCCTTTCTGCAACTTGGTTCACACTATAGTTAAAGTCACGCATTAGTTGTTGAAAGGCAGCTGCGCGCTCAAGTGGGCCTAAGTCTGTACGCTGCACGTTCTCGATAATGGCAAGCTCAAGCATCTCTCTTGGGGTAACTTTTTTAATGATAACAGGCACTTCAAGGAGTTCAGCGAGTTGAGCAGCTCGCCAGCGACGCTCTCCGGCAATAATTTGAAAACCTGCTGGTGTTTCTGCAATGACAAGTGGTTCAAGTACACCAAAACGGCGAATACTTTCAGCAAGTTCTTCGATATCTTCTTTTTTGATTTTATCACGAGGTTGAAAAGGGTTTGGTTGGAGGAGTTCAATCTGGAGATGGCGGAGGTTTGTGTCAGACATAGGTACTGTAAAGATATACCAAAGTTTGGGGTTTTTTCTAGTAGCAGAATTACCGTATACTACGGATGTGCTCAGAACATTTGTACATAAAAATAAGACGCTACTGCTTCTTTTGTTCGTTTTTTTTGTTTCTCGTTTTCTTTCTTTGACTATTGTACCGCTCTTTAATGATGAAGTCATTCATATTGACTGGGGGTATAAAGAGCTGCATGGCGGTGGCTTATTTTACTCACTGTTTGATGCAAAGCAGCCGTTTCTCATGTGGCTGTTTGGAATAAGTCAAATCTTTTTTTATGATGCGGGCTTTGCCGGGCGCACCGTGAGTGTCTTGTTTGGTGCAGCTGCACTCGTAGGAATCATGATACTGGCAGAAACAGCATTTTCTAAAAAAACAGCCCTGTACGCTGGAATTGCGTACATTTTTACACCACTCTTCTTCTTTTATGATCGGCAAGCGCTCATGGAAGGGCCGCTAGTGGCCGTGAGCATCTGGACACTTGTTTTGTATCTCAGGCTTGTGAAGCAGCCAACAATGAAACGTGCGTTATATCTGGGTGCCGTACTTGCAGTGGGGTTCTTTATCAAGACAACTGCAGCTTTTTTCTTCATCGCGCTCGCCGTTACTGCCGGTATTCAGTGGTATAGCACGCGGCACACAAAACAGGCACAGGGGCTACCTGCCGCACTTATTTTCTCATTTTCACTGAGCCAAGTATTCTTGGCGCCGCTGTATCTCCAGTCACAGTTCTGGGCAACGCTGTCGCGAACAGCAGAACGGTCACTGAGTATTTCTGAAGTGCTCCACTTTCCGCTTGCCCAGTGGTGGCAAACCACTCAAACATTTTTTGTTATTTCTTGGTGGCAGCTCACGCCACCATTTTTTATGTTGCTCTGCCTTGGATTAGTGGCAACGCTGCGTCAGAAGCAGCTCTCTCTAGCAGCTTGGAGTGCACTTGTGTATAGCGGTGTGGTGCTTGGTTGCTTCATCTTAACTGCACACACGACTCCGGTGCGGTACGTGGTGCCAATTCTCGCGCTGGCTTCGCTCTTTATTGGGAGAGGTCTTGAAGTAGTAGCAAACCTAAAATTTGGCACTGTAGCAGCTGTAGTGTTCTGCCTGGTTCCTGCTTGGCTTATCTTTTTGTTACTAACACAACCGTTGCAGTACTTTTCTCTGCTCGCTTCGTTCACCTCACACTCACAGAAAAGTGAGTACGTTACCGATTGGCCAGCTGGCTATGGAGTGCGTGAAGCACTCGGACTGGTGCATGCAGCCGCTGCGGGCAAGCACGCCGCTGTAGCAGTGCGTGCAGATGCAGGAAACCCAGAAAATGCTGTCTTTATGTATCTTAATAGAAACCCGACACTTCGGCCGATGTATCTTGATA
>CAYMVN010000015.1:16774-19731 GCA_964394125.1 uncultured Pseudomonadales bacterium
CACCACTCGTAGGTGCCTATGACTGTATCGAGACAAACCGCCCACTCTACTACATCAGCAGAGATACTCAACTCGGGGGACTTGAGAAGTTTCTTGTTGAACTAAACCGGTTTCAGAAGCCAGAGGGCCTGAGCTCTATTGGCGTTTACACGCTGAAAACGTGCACAGACAAACAGAACATTCTGCACCTAAACTTTAGATAAAAATGAGAGTATTTTTATTGATTCAACACGTTGACGACAGTCTTGCCGAAACGTTTTCCGAAAGCAACGACGCCAGTTGCCATTGAAAAGATGGTATGATCTTTGCCCATACCAACGTTTTTTCCTGCTTTGTACTTAGCACCACGTTGACGAACGATGATCATGCCTGTGTGCACTGCTTCGCCGCCGAACTTCTTGAGTCCAAGACTTTTGCCTTTGCGCTTGCCTTGTTTGTGTTGTCTAACTGAGCCTGATGCTTTAACGTGTGACATACCTTATTTTTCTGTTGTGTAGGTAAATTGATATATTTCGCGTGAAATCACTGCTTGAGGGCGGTGATACACAACGGTTTCAGAAGTTGTAGTGTACCCAATTTCTGCCAACTTGTCAATCAACTTGTGCAGATGTGCGTCAGGATACCCTGGAGTGGTCGCTTTTTGCACACAGGGGAAGATACAGACAATCTTGGCACCTGGTACTAAGAGCTCTCTCCAGTGACGAAAAGCACCGAGGTACATTTTTTCGAGTCCTTTGAAGATTCCACCCAGCTGATCTGGTTGTGGGGTCTGCTTGCCAAGGAAAGGCTCAGAAACTAAGTAAGAAATTTTCTCACGGATTGGAAGTTGTGCTCGGGAGACATCTGCCTGAAAAATATGTGCGGTGGTGGTCAGTTCTCTTTCTGAAATGAACCACTCTGTGTTTTGACGTGCTCCAGCAACACTTTCTGCATCAGTATCAGAGCCAGCTACTGTAAAGCCAGCTTCAAGTGCTTCAATGAGGATTGTTCCGGTTCCACAAAACGGATCGTAGACAATGCCGTCTGTTTTTTTACCGCCGGTAGCAAGATTCAACATGATACGTGCCAATTTTGGTGGCAGCATACCTTTTTTTCTATTGGCGTATGGTTTTTCGCGATCTTTGAATGTCCATGCGTCAATGTTCTGAACAGCCAGTGTGCGGGCAATGTATGATGCAGCTGCAGTCTGGATGATTGCGTACTCGGTCATTTTCTTGTGTGAAAGTACCGCACTTGAGAGCCCGTGACGTGAGCCTTCGACGTAACGAGCTTTAATACTCGATGCGATGAGTTCATTTTTTAATGTTGCTAGCTCAATTGGGGGTAAGTGATCTCTGCCAATTTCAGCAAGACCAAAGGCAATTTTTTGTGTTCGTGCAGCCGCGATATCTGCCATGATGGCATCGTAGAGCTCGGTATCATACGACTCAGGATGCTCAGAAAAAGACTTAATAACTTCAAATATCTTGACTGTGCCGCCTAAAGCATCAATTGCTGTTGCAGGTATTTGTGTGTCAGTAGTAACTTTGAGAATACTCTCGTACTCGTGAGAAACAGTGGCATCTGGATAGACTGCGGTGATTTCTGCAATAGAAAGAGCTGGTGTATTACCAAGTAGGAATAGGTACTCGTATTTCATGTGCAGCTGACAGTGCCGATTTATGCCTTGATAGCAGTGACTGTCACCTCTGTTTGGTGTTGTCTGTGACCGTATGATTTTCGGTAGCGGGACTTGGATTTGTACTTGAAGACTCGAATTTTTTCGCCTTTAAATTGACGATCGATGGTTAAGGTGACAGAAGCACCAGCAACTGTTGGTGTACCAACCTTAACTGAAGCATCATCTGCAACTAAGAGCACGTCTGAAACAGTGAGTGTTTCACCTTCATTCATCTCGATGTGATCGATGATGAGCTTCTCTTCAGGAGCAACTTTATACTGTTTACCTTGTAGTTGGATTATTGCATATGACATAACGAATCGTAATTATACCATCATTTTTGAAGATGTGCAGGGTTACTTTTTAGAACAATGGGTTTATCATGCATGCCTAGTGAAAACGACACTGCCCAGGGAAGTATCGTATGAAAATAACTGAATCATGCCGTAGATCCATTGAATATGCAGCCAGAATTGCTTCGTGCGGAGTGCTTGCTGTAGGAGTCGTTTCTTCAGATGTAGCGCCAAAACCAACAAAAAAGCAGCCGCTCCTTATTGAGCACCGCTTATCACAGAGTGAGCACTCTACCATGGATAGAATGCTGCGCATGGCTGCAGTTGATCCAGAAAAACAAGCCAGAATTGATGCAGTACTGCATGCTGGAGCAGTTGTAACCTCAAAAGAAACTCAAGATGAAACAAAAACTCGCCTTCAGGCTGTGTATGTTGTTCGTGAAGATCTTATTACCGACACTGTTCAGTACGCTGGGGATCTACAAAATATACAAAAAATGTTGATAGAAGCAGATGGAATTTTGCAGTACAGCGCCAAACACCAAGGGGGAAATCGTCACTTGCGATTGGTAACAAATAAACAAGGACTAGCAGAAGTGAAAGTAGTGAGTTTAACAGCTGCAGAGATGACCGATTTTTACACAATACGAGCGGCGGTGCTGAATAAATTGGGATGGAATGACACCGATTCTGACAGTATAAATCTACAAGCACTTATGTACTCACGTGGTACGACTGCTGAGTGCGGGCGAGGTCAGTTATATCAAGATTACGATAAGAAGCCAGAAGATAACCTTAATAATATTCCCAATAAAGTAGCACTCGTTGGGCTCGACACCTGTCCTTCATCAGATGCAACTATGCACGAAATAGGTCATCTGGCAGGTGCTGTGCTCAGCGCTGGTACAGATGACAATGGGAACGAGATTCCCGCTCCCCCACATGCAAGCGGGAGAGGCCATTGTCTACTGGAATGGAGCCTCATGTGCTACGACGACAACTTG
>CAYMVN010000016.1:0-18826 GCA_964394125.1 uncultured Pseudomonadales bacterium
TACGCGACCTACCCTAAGAATAGGGTGGTGTGTGTGTGCAGTGTGGCAAGGAGGCTGTAGTACACTGAAAGCTTATTCTCTATTGAAATCGGTTGTAGATGTGTCTGCACCATTTCTAGGAACTTCCCTCGGTACGATTCTTCTCGATAGAGATACACGGGCTGAACTTCATAGGTATACTGTTCAATTTCGCTCAGCGGCACTTCTTCGGTGAGTTGTAGTGGTTCTGTGGTGTGTGCTTCCACTTCCGTTTTTCTATTGCAGATACCACATGCAGTGGGGTCAATGAACTCTTTGCGATAGAAGTTATAGCCATCAGTAGCATCAATAGTACCGTCTGGCGTCCTCACAAAGCCGAGGCAGTCGTGAAATGAACTAATGGGCAGTCCTCGGTGTATCGCAAAAAACATTCTAAGCAGTGCACACTTCTCACCAATTTTTCCTTGTGTTGCACAGTAGGCCTCGTAGAGCTGCAGGTACAGTTTTAACTCTGCCGGTGTGGTGGCTCTCAGAACTTCATGTGGAAGAAAGTCAACGTCGATGCTCTCAAGCGCTCCAAACTTTTTTGAAAAAATACGATTAAGCACTTCTACCACTCCACTGTTTGCAAAGGTGTTGCTGTTTTTCTGTACCCTCAGTTTGTCGAGCAAGAGATGCAGCGCTTCATCATGGAGCGGCAGTTTTTTTTGTATAGGATCAACGTTTGTAGTGGGGACTGAGTAGTAGTAGAGAAAGCCCGCGAGTCCAAAATTAGTAAGCAGGAGCGAGTTCCAAGCTACTTCACTTTCTGAGTTCTCATCACTTCCGTGCTCTCTGAGTGCTTTGGTAACTGCCGCTGCATACCGGAGCTTGTTTATGGCTTCAGGCGACTGTCCACTGCCCCAGTTGGCGATGCAGAGATCGAGCGTACCGTAGAGGAGTCTGTCCTTAGAATAGGTTCTCGGAACTTGTGTGCTGTTTTCTATCATCGCTTCATTTGCAGAAACAGATAGGCCATTCTTCTTTTTTAGTGACGCTAGAGTATGTGCAAGTTCATGCGCGGTAACGTGCTTTCCATACTGCGTGCCTTCTTTACTGAGAACGATTATATTTCCAGACATAAAGCCGTCTGAGCCAAATACTTTGCGGAACTCATCTAATCCAAGCGTGGTCACAATGATCTCGAGGTCATGCACTTCTGAGAGACCAAGCACCTCAAGCACTCTTTGTATCTCTGGCAGTGCTGTAAGATTTTGTTTTAACGCCTCACTTGCTGCGTCATCTCTGAGCTCGCGTGCTTTCTGAAATCTGTCAATCCAGATTTTCAGTGTCTCGTTATCAGCGTCAGATATGAACCGTGACAGATCAGTCGCTCGCTCTTTGTAGGCTGCCACTCGCTCTGGTGAACCCGTTGTGCCGCGCTTCGCGCGGCCATACCACTTAGAAAGTGAGATGCTGTGCGTGGTGTCACCGTTCTGCGAAATAATTTTAATGAGCTCTACAAGCCGCCCATGGGTAACTGCCAACTCCTGTTTTATCTCTGGAGTGAGGCCTGGTTCTGTCCGTGCAGCATGCAGGGCAACAAGTTCTTCAGCAACCCCGAGCAGACACAGCTTTTGGAAGTCATTTTGATCTGGATACAGCACTTCTCGTTGTATGCCGTAGGTATAGCAGACTGTTACGAGCATCTCTTGAAATGCCTGCAGCTCGGCAGGAGAGTACAGTTCGCGCAGTGCGTACTTGTCAAAAATCTGATGACAGCACTCGGTGAGCTCTGAGAAGTACGTGAGGATTTCTTGATTCACTTCAGCTGGCGTGCTGTCTGCAGTGACGGGCAGAAACTCGGCTGTTCGTTCACCAAAAACACTGCCCTCTCCCACTCGTTTCAAGTACACATCACTTGCTTCTGTAACAATGCGCTCAGAGATGGGTTTCACTTCTGCCATACAATCTGTTATGCCTTATTAGGCAGCAACAACTTGTTCGACAAGGCGGTTGCAGTAGCCAAACTCGTTATCGTACCAACTGACAATCTTCAGCATATTTCCGCCAACGACATTGGTGAGTTCAAGGTCAACAATTGATGACTCGCGGCGGCCACGAATATCTGAAGAAACGATTGCGTCATGTGTTACCGCCAGAATTCCTGCCCAGCGACTCTCCCTGCTGGCTGCTTCAAGAACGGCGTTCACCTCTTCTTTCGTAGTGTCACGCTTCAGTAAAAATACGAAGTCAGAGAGTGAGCCAGTTGCGGTTGGTACGCGCACGGCAAGCCCGTCAAAGATGCCTTTGAGTTCTGGAATGACCAGCCCGACTGCTTTGGCAGCACCGGTCGTTGTCGGCACAATATTAAGCGCTGCAGCGCGTGCGCGGCGCATATCTTTGTGCGAGTTATCATGCAAGTTCTGGTCGTCAGTGTACGAGTGCACGGTGGTCATCATGGCCTTTTCAATGCCAAAGTGCTGCTGGATGATCGCGGCAACTGGAGCAACACAGTTGGTTGTACAAGAGGCATTTGAGAGAATCTGCTGGGTGTGTGTTTGATCTTTGACGCCAATAACGGTGGTCTCAAGATTTCCACTTCCTGGTGCAGAAATAACGACGGTGTGTGCCCCACCTTGCAGATGCGCCTGTGCTTTTTCTGCATCGGTGAATGCGCCGGTTGACTCGATAACTGTTGCAACGCCGTACTTTCCCCAAGGGATTTTTGCCGGATCTCGCTGTGCTGTGACGATAACTTCTTGTCCACCTATTGTTAAGGTTCCTAACACAGGATTCTCTTCGGTAACTTCTTTGCGAGACTGTTGGCGTACGACCGTAAGAGGCTCGGCAAATGGCCCGTAGTTAGAGTCGTACTTAATGAGGTGTGCCCAGTCTTCAATCTCCATTGAACCAGAAGTGTTGATCACGCGGAGTGCAAGCTCATCTCGGTGGTAGAGCCACCAGACGCGAAAAGCCGTTCTGCCAATTCTTCCAAAGCCATTAATACCAAAAGTTTTTTGATTTTCTTGCATAGCTCCACGATAGCATGGTGCGGGTGCGAGATCTAGAGAGAGATAGTTATGCGTACTCGGTAGTAACGTCGTTGCTGACGTAGGTACCCACGTCTTCACCACGAATTGCTTTGAGTAAGTTCTCACCTTTGAAGAGTTCGAAAACCATGACTGGCATGTTGTTTTCTTTACTCATTGCGAGTGCTGCGGTATCCATAACTTCAACGCCTTCTTTACTAATTGCGTCTGCAAAACTCAGCGTCTTGAAGCGTTTCGCGTCAGGGAACTTCATCGGATCTTTGTCGAAGATACCATCTACTTTTGTTGCTTTCATGAGGACATCACAGTGCAGCTCGAGTGCGTGCAGTGATGCGCCGGTATCAGTGGTGACGTACGGTACGCCGGTTCCTGCAGCAAGCAGCACGACTCTACCCTTTTGCATGTGCCGCATCGCTCTGCGACGAACAAAACTCTCGGCAACCGCTGGCATTTGCAGTGCAGTCTGAACCCGAGTTGGCACGCCAACTTTTTCGAGCGCATCTTGCAGCCCGAGTGCATTCATCACGGTTGCGAGCATGCCCATGTAGTCGGCTGTGGCTCGGTCAATTCCATTTTTTGAACCAGCAAGACCTCTAAAAATATTGCCGCCACCCATCACAATTGCAATCTCAACATTTTCAGCGTAAATAGCTTTAATTTGTTCTGCAACACGAAGTGCAGCTTGCGGGTCAATGCCGTATTGACGGTCTCCCATCAGCGACTCTCCGCCAACCTTGAGCATGATGCGTTTAAATCGTGTTGCCATACAGTCTGTCCTTTTTATCTCCGAAAACGGGCTTGCAGCTTCAGCCACTTCCACCGGAGTGTTTCTACTAGAGTAAATACTGAGTACAATGGCTCATTTAAGACGAGATCATAGGTGCCAACAAACTCCATGAGAGTGGCGCCATACCCTTTCTTGAAGCGGTGAAAACCAAACCATGGATCTTTCGGGTCTGGCTCTGGGCCAAGCGCCCCCCACATGTCAAACGATGTACAGCCTTCTGATTTTCCGTACTGAATCATCTGCCACATCATGAGGTTGCTTGCCATGACTTCTCGGTGAATTGATCTTGAAGAGCCGTATGGATAGTACAGCACGTTGTTATGAATAAACATGATCCATGACACAACGACTGTATCGTTGTAGACCGCGTTAAAGATCTTCAACATGCCTGACGCCCCAAGCTGCTTCCAGAGCGTGCGGAAGTAGTCGGGACTGTGCGCATAGAATCCTTGGCGCTTGGTGGTTTCTTCAAGAATCTCGATGTACTGTTCCATGCCCTGTTCACTTGAGTTCTCAAAAATCTGCACCCCTTTCTTTTCGGCGAGTAAGACATTATAGCGAGTTTTGCTCGATAAATTGTTGAAAATTGTGTCGATCGACTGTGTTAAATCTAGCTTAAATGTGTACTTAGTGAAGAGTGGTTTGCCGGGGACTGCGGAGTGTTCAGAGAGGAACTTGGCAATCTGTTCATGTCCACTTGGTGCCCCAACTGGTTGACTGACGTCTGGCTCAAGTTTAATGAAGAGGGCGTTGTGTTTTTTGCCCAGCTGTTTGAGGACATCGAGCTGCTCTTCATCGGGCATGAACGACTTGGGTAAGTATCCGAGTGTTTTGCCAATCAGCGGCAGTGGATGAAAGGTAATCTGCAGCGCTTTCACGAGCTTACTGCCTTCAAAAAAACCGATGCGTTCAACGGCAATGCCAGTTTGTTTGCGAAACTCACCCCACTCCCATGTCTGGAGTGGATGCGTCACAACTGCATTAAAACTAGCTCGTTCTTCTTCTCTGAGCGCGCGAATAATCATACCTTAAGTTTAGATTATACAAGGAAAAGTGTACTTAGAATGTAGCAGTTGCAATGTAGGTAATGTAGTTTTCGTAGTAACCAGCTGCTTGTGTGGTAGAGATGACACCGCGATAACAGAGGTAGAAGTTGTGGTTATCAACCGGGATTGCTGCTTGGGCAATTGTTTGCGCCGTCCCTGCGTTTTCGGTATCAGCAAAACTTCTGAAGCAGTGACACATTTGTCCACCAGCACAGCTGGTTGTTGAGTTACTAGCACAGGTGTACCCCGCTGCATCAGTATTTGTGTCGTGTTCAAATGGCAACGTTAAGTTGGCAACTGAGTTTTTATTATCAAGCGTGTAGCCAAAACCTTTCGCTGTCGAACTTGTCCAAAGACCTGCTGCTGATGGAGTAATAGTGCTTGCATCACCAACAACATCAGGAATACAGTCTGTGCTTGAGTCCCCTGCCCCGGCACACGTCAGGCCGTCTCTTCCTAGCTGATCGTTCTCTACAGCCGTTACTGCATAGCCACCAGCTGCGTTGGTACTAACACTGAAGCCTTGGGCTGCCTGCGTGAAACTACTGATGAGCAAGTCTCCAAATGGCACGAGTGCTGCAGAAGTACTAACGGTGGTGGTAAAACCACACACGTCTGTTGCGCTACTGACACCAAGAATCTTAAAAGTGATTTGTGGGGCAACGGTAGCTGTAACTTTAACTGCTTCAATTACACCGACAGCGACTGTCGTTTGGTCAACAACGACCATATTTGTATCGAGATGTTGAATGATAAAGCGATTGGTATCTGCTACACCCTGTTGATGGTTCGTAATTGGTGCTGGATTGATGAGACTGCTAATAGCAATCGCAGCTTGTGAGATTCCATTAAATGCTGTTCCTGTTGCGCCAGTACCTGAATACGCACACTCGAATGAGTGGTAGTCTACGCCATTCACAGTGATGGCAGAGTTGCTTGCTGTACCCGCAACAAAGTCGTAGGTAGCTCCAACATCTGTTGGACAAGTGACGGTTGGCGTGGTGGCTGATAAGTCGTAGTAGGCTTGGTCAGGAAGTCCGTCATTTGCTTCTGCATCTGTCGCAAGTGCCGGAACTAGTATGCGGAAACGACCATTCGCAATTGCGTCTACCGTTGTTAACTTAGCAGTAAGTACAGCTGACTGTGTGGAGATAACATCATCACCAGCATCTGCTTGGCCTGAACCAAGGCCAGCACTGAGATATATTTTGTCTTCAGCTTGAAATGGAACCGTGACGTTATTGTACGTATCATCAACAGTAAAGAGACTCATGGTACTGCCATTGCCAATACGAACTGAGTCACCCTGCACGAGTTGTGAAGAAGCAGTTGAAGGATAGGCATTTTGCGTTGTATTAATGTAGGCAATTGTTGAACCAACAGAGTTACCCGCTTTTAATGCACCACGGAAAGACGGCCGCGAGTTAGAAAGTGTCACAGAAACTGAAGATAAACTTGCCGTGTACTGCTTATTAGAATAGCGCGCTGTAACAACAGTTAAGACCAAAAACAAAGACGCTAGAAATGCTAGTCGCAAAAAATTCTTCATATACTCTGCTTTTAAGAGTACTCTTTTTTTTACTTGCAAGCAAGTATCATGGAGCTTCTTGCTCCCGATTTAACTATCAATAAACACTTCTAAGTCGATATCACCACGCAGTGCTGCTTCAGCTAAGTCATCGTCTATGACGAGTCGTCGTCCTTGCGGGGGAGCAAACTGCCGAGTAAAGGAGTTCTGCTCTGGCTCATCAGTCTTGAACTCATATAAGTGTGTGGGAATATCTTTTAAGAACCGACTGGGAATACTGCCAGTGCGGGTACCGTACTGGTATCTGCTGCGCGCGTAACTTAAAAACAAAAACTGCTTTGCTCGGGTAATTCCTACGTAGGTCAGTCTTCTCTCTTCTGCCATTTGCGGAGGGCTAATGAGTGCGCGACTGTGCGGCAGTAAGCCGTCTTCAAGGCCAACAAGAAACACTACCTCGAACTCCAGCCCTTTTGCAGCGTGCAAGCTCATAACTTGTACAACATTTTGAGAAGTGTCGCGCCTGCCTCTGCCGGCAATGAAGTGATCGTCTTGTAGCAGTGCAATGTTCTCAAGAAATGCCGTCAGTGAGTCAAACTGACCAGCCACGTTGATGAGTTCGGTAATGTTCTCAAGTCGTTCTTCATCTTCGGTGAGCCGCGCGTCATACCGTTCAAGATACCCTGCTTGTTCGATTACTTCCTTTATCAGCGCACTGACTGGTGTGTTTGTTAGGTGCTCTGGCGAGAGCGAGTCTCTATAGGTTAAAAAAGTGATGAGTTTGCGTTTTCCAAGCTTTTGGGCACGGGTTAAACTGACGGTGTCACTGGGGTTGACGAGGAGCCGGACATAACAGAGCACATCTTTTACTTCCATACGCTCATAAAACTTTGTGCCGCCGATGAGCGTATAGGGAATGCCTGAGCGAATCAGCATTTCTTCAAAAACCCGTGACTGTGCATTCGTACGATACAAAATTGCCATCTCGTGCAGTGGAATTGTTCTTCTCAGCCGGCTGATGTCTTCAACAACTTTTTGTGCTTCTCTGTCGCTGGTGGCGTGTTCGTAGAGGGTGATGGGTTGACTGTCAGTGCGGGCAGTCCAGAGTTCGAGGATAGGATGATCGGTATCGAGTGAGATAACTGCAGTGGCAGCATCGAGAATGGTCTGTGTTGAACGGTAGTTTTGCTCTAGTTTGTACTGTGTTAGGTTGGGAAAGTCGCGAGTGAGGTGTAGCATGTTGCGATAGTCGGCTCCGCGCCAAGCATAAATACTCTGACTAAAGTCACCCACAACATAGAGATTATTTTGTGGATGCGCCAGTAACTTGGTAAATGCGTACTGCGCTTTGTTTGTGTCTTGATACTCGTCAACTAAAATATGAGTGAAGGCGCGCTGGTACTCTTCTCTAATTGAAGCATTCTCGGTGAGCAGCAGTACCACGTGTAATAGTAAGTCATCGAAGTCAACTGCGTTGGCTTCTTGGAGTGCTTTCGTGTACGCCTTGTACACCCGAGCAACGGTGGTATCAAAGTCGCCGACGGCTTCCTCTTGAAACTGGCTGGCAGTCGTCAGCTCATTCTTTGCTTTCGAGATTGCGGCGCGCACGGCAGCTGGTTTGTAGTGTGTTGCATCAATACCCAACGATTTATAGATGCTTTTGACGAGCGTAGTCTGGTCATCTGAGTCATAAATGACAAAGTTACTCGTCAGACCGCGCAAGTGGGCGGTGCTTCTGAGAATACGCGCGGCAGTGCTGTGAAACGTACCTGCAAATGGTAACTGTAGCCCGGTGAGCTGTAAGATACGATCTTTCATCTCGCCAGCGGCTTTGTTTGTGAAAGTGACAAGAAGAATACTGCTAGGAGCAACTCCTTGTTCAATGAGCCAAGCTGCATGGCGGGTGAGCACGGTTGTTTTGCCAGACCCAGCACCAGCAAGGACGAGCGCTGCGCCTGTGGCGTGTCTGATGGCTTCTTCTTGCGCGGGGTTCAGTTCTGTCGTTGTGTTGTTCATGAGCAGTTCATACTAACACTTGATGAAATGATGTACAATGCCGGTAAGGAGCACAGTTATGAAGACCTACATTATTGCCAACTGGAAAGCAAATAAATCGGTGTCCGCTGCAAAACAGTGGTGTACAGATTTTCTTGCGGCGCGCCCTACCTCTGAACATACTGTCGTTATTTGTCCTGGTTTTCAACTTTTGCAAACTGTAGCAGCAGAACTTCAATCAAGCACCTACGCGCTGGGGGCCCAAACTGTCAGCCCTTTTGCACAAGGTGCGTATACCGGAGCCGTTGCGGCAACACAACTTTCTGAGTTACACGTTCAGTACGTGCTCGTAGGCCACTCAGAACGAAGAAAGTACTTTCATGAAACTTCAGAAGTGGTAGCGCAACAAGTCTCGCAAGCGCTGCAGGCGGGTAGTACTCCAGTTGTGTGTATTGATGTGCCGTATCTGCACGAGCAACTCTCACTGATTCCAGAGTCTGAGCTGCAGCAGTGTCTCGTTGCCTATGAACCACTTGCAAGTATTGGGACGGGAGTGCATGAAGATGTTGGATCAGTGCAGAGCGTTGTCTCACAGGTGCACGCCTTCTCTGCTGAAGTGCCCGTGTTGTACGGTGGCAGTGTGAACAGTGAGAACGTACAAGAGTACTGTTTAGTGACGCGAGGTGTGTTGGTGGGTGGCGCATCACTTGATGCTGCAGCATTCGCTGACTTAGTTGCCGCTGTTGCTTAGTTTTTCTGAAACTGCGTAGATCGTTGCCGTGTCGCTCTGGAAAATGGTAGGGTAGGTTTCCTTGTAGAACGACTCGTTTACAAAGTACTGTTTCTTTTCAAGATCAGAGATATACACAAATGATACAGAGTGCTTTTTGAAGAGCTCCTCTGCCCGCTGCGAACCTGCAAAGAGTTCTTTGACGTCGCTCTCAGTTTCAGTGTAGGTATACCCATGTGACCACAGCCAACCGCGGTAGCCGAGCACCACAGGGTTGCCAACCAGGAATGGTACCGGGTGCAGATGATAGTCGCCAGTGAGCACAACAGCATTTGGGGGTAACAGTGCCGCAATTTTTTTACTTTCCTGTACTGAAGTAGCACTCGCCATCTCCCAAGTAAGTGTGCTCTCTCTGATGATACTGAGCACGCCAGAAGCAACAGCAAACGGAATGAGCGCCCAGATAAAAATAGCTCTGGTCAGATGCAGCTCTGCAAGCAGCAGCGCGATGGTAAGCGAAACCGCCCAGTGGCTAAAAACCATGAACTTCATGTTGTCAAAAAGAAATGGCTGGAACTGAATACCATTACAGATAAAAAAGAAAGAAATCACCGTAAGTAAAAATAATTTTAACGTTGTTTTATGGCGTAGTGTCCTGAAAAGCCAAAACAGTGACATGATAAGAAAGATAAGATTCGCACCCATGTTGCGGATCCAAAATGCCAGGATACTCGTGCCAGCTGGCGTGTACCACCCAGGTTTAACAGAGATGAATGACTCAGTGGAGGTTGTGTGCATGATCTGCCACGCATACTGTGGGAGTGTGAGCGCAAGAATAAGAAAAAGCCGAATCACAACTGGTTTGAGTTCAAGCTGTCTCGTGACGAGAAAGTACAGTGTCAGCACAGCGTACGCTGCTGAGAGAATGAGAAATGTGTGCGTGTGAATGAGGGGCGTTGCGGCAATCAGTAGTCCAAGTGCAAACCAAATTTTTTCTACACTTTGGCTGTGTGAGCAGAGATAGGTGAGGAACCAAAAGAAGAGCATGAAGATGAGAAAACCAGCCACAAAGGTACGTTGCGGGATAAAAATATCACCGATTACATTAGACCAGTAGATGTTGTATGGCTCGATGTGGGTGTAGTTCAGAGGCTGGTTGAGAAGAAAGTGTACAAGTGATGTATTCTGCGCTTTCCAATCCTGAAGTGCGTCTATAAACCCGATCCCTCCGTTAGCAAAGAAAAGTAGAACAGAAACCCATACTACCCAGACTTTTTTCGTAATGCGTAGCACTGCAGAATACCACAGTAAACACGCTAGTATGAGTAGTACACAACTGGTGAGCGTGAGTGCGGCTTCAAGTGAGATCCCTTGTTTGAAAAGTTGTGCTGCATAAAAGTTCAGTAAAAAGGGGTAGTTGGTCTGTGTCTGACTATAAATTGGTGAGATAAGCGAAAGGTGCTCTTGGCGGGCAAATAAACGAATAAAGGTAGTATGCAGTCCGAGATCTGCCCAAGCACTGCCGCCACTGAAGTACGCTCCATCACGCACTGCTAGGTTGTGTGAACGGTATAACGGAACACTTACCGCTGAGATAAAAATAAGAAAGATGAGTGCTGAAAGTGACACTTTCGTTAAGGAAAGTGGATGTTTTAACTGGGTGAAGAGCGCTGCCGCAGGCAGCGCAAACACCACCGGCACAAAAGAAGCACCAAAAATGAGGGTAACCAGAAGTGCTAACCACATTCCCAACACCAAACCAATTCCTGCACTGAGGGTTACTTTTTCAAGGGGTGTGGTGGTACAGCGCAACAGCGAGAGCGCAAAAAAACCCAGTGCAAACGATCCGAGTAAAATAAGTGTGGCGCCAAACATACTAAGGAACTAACTGTGAAAATTGACTACTGACCCAGCCTTGTTTTCCAGAGAAATCAATAAAGTACCAGCTGTTTTTTTGCTGTCCGAGGTAGGGATAGACGTTCCCAACAGGAGCAAACCCAAGCTCTTTCCCTGTAGCACCAGGAAAGTCGCGTACCCTGAGCACTTCTTTCTCGTTTTGGAAAAAGCCAGTTTTTATGATCTTCACATGACCTGAAACAGTTGCTGTTTGTGCTTCACTTTTCTCTGTAGTAAGCGGCGAGGCTGATGGTGTTGCAGCCGTTGCCACTTCAGCTGAAGCAGTTGCTGTCTCAGCAGGAGTATCTGAGACTACCACTTGTTGCGCGCTCTCAACTTCAGTGGTGAGTCGTGCAAGCTTGGCAGAAACTTTTAAGGCAAACCCTTTTTGTACACTGATCGTGTGCTTTTGTGTTTCATATGACGGCAGTGTGAGCTGTAACTCATGGGTGCCCTCAGTAACATCGGTGCGAGTAATTGGGCTAAACTGTTTATCTCCGTCAAGCGTGGTGATGGCATTTTCTGGGATAGTTTCGATGGCAACTGAGGTACTCCCGTCTTCGGTTTTTTCCATCTCAAGCAGCACACCACTGCTCAGCTCTGGCCTACTGGCAGCTTTCCAGGTGAGTACTGTGAGCGAACCGGGATACAGATGCACGGTTGTCTCGTACGGCACAAGGTCACTGGCATCTGGCTCGATGCGAATAGTGTAGATTCCTGCTGACAAACTTTTTTCAACGAGTGGTGTTTTATTCAGGTACTGTCCATTTAGGAAAACTGAAGCGGGTGTTTCACCTGTAATCACCTGAATACCAGACTTCTGAGCATACCTAAAGGGATTTGTACATCCGGAGAGCGTGAATGCAGCCAGCCCCACACAAAAAATACTCAGCAAAAACCGTTTCATGTACGTAGTGTACCATGGCAGCGAGTCTTCAGCAGGTGTTAGCCCAACACTTCTGCTAAAATCTCTCGCACATCTTTTACTGGCTTGAAGGTAATGTGATTTTTAACACTGTCAGGAATCTTCTCCAAGTCAGGAATGTTGTCATAGGGAATGTACACGACAGTACTGCCAGCCCGTTTTGCCGCAATGCTCTTCTCTTTCAAGCCGCCAATGCGGAGCACTCTACCACGGAGTGTCACTTCGCCGGTCATAGCAACCGTGCGCTTTACAGGGCGTTTCGTGAACGCTGAAACAATTGCTGTCGTTAGGGTGACACCTGCAGATGGGCCATCTTTAGGGACAGCTCCCTCTGGTATATGGATGTGCACGTCAACTTTAGAGAGTTGTTTACTGTCGATACCCAGCTCCTGTGCATTTGCTTTAACAAACGTAAATGCTGCTTGTGCAGACTCTTTCATCACGTCTCCCAGTTTTCCGGTGAGCTGCACTTGTCCTTTTCCTGGTGTGAGGGCAACTTCAATGAAGAGCACTTCGCCACCAACTGATGTCCAGGCAAGTCCGGTTGCTAAACCGATCTGGTCTTCTGCTTCAGTGCGAGTGATGTCGTATGGCTCTGGACCCAGGTATGTTCTGAGTTTCTCGGGTGTCATGAGAATCTTTTTAGTCTGTGGATGCTCAATGATCTCTCGGGCAGCCTTGCGCGACACTTTACTGAGGGTTCTTTCGAGTGAACGAACGCCTGCCTCACTGGTGTATCTGCGAATAATTGTCATCAGCAGCTCATCGGGGATAGTCAGCTGCTTTGGTGAGAGTCCGTTTGCCTCGTAGACTTTGCTCAGTAAGTGCTCACTAGCAATGTGGAACTTCTCTTCTTCGGTGTAGCCGGTGTAGGGAATGATCTCCAGACGGTCGCGCAGCGGCCCAGGGATTGTATCGAGCGTGTTTGCCGTGGTAATAAAAATAACTTCAGACAGATCAAACGGCGTATCGAGATAGTGATCTTCAAAGGCTTTATTCTGCTCAGGGTCGAGGGCTTCAAGTAGGGCCGCTGATGGATCACCGCGATAATCAAGTCCAATCTTATCGACTTCGTCGAGCATAAAGACTGGATTGATCGACTTTGCCTGTTTAATTCCCGCAATTATCTTGCCTGCCATCGCACCGACGTAGGTTCTTCGATGTCCGCGAATTTCAGCCTCATCACGAATGCCGCCCAGTGAAACTTTAACAAAGTTTCGTCCTAAACTCTTGGCAATCGACTGTCCAATACTGGTTTTACCAACACCCGGAGGCCCAACAAAACAGAGAATTGTCGGCAGACTTACTTGGTTCGTTTTTGCGCGCTCACTGCGTTTGAGCAAAACAGCAATGTACTCGATGATGCGATCTTTTACTTCTTCGAGTCCGTAGTGGTTTTTTTCAAGCACTTCGGCAGCTTTTGTTAAACTAATGGCAGCTTGTGTGCGCTTGTTCCACGGCAGATCAAAAATAACATCAAGCCAAGAACGAATGTACCCAGCCTCTGGATTATTAGGCGACATGACTCTGAGACGCTTAATTTCTTTCTCAACTTTTTCTTTGGTGTCTTTTGAAGCAAAGGTTGTTTTCTTTAACTTAAGAAAGTACTCATCAACAACTTCTTCTTCATCTTCAAGCTCTCCCAGTTCTTTTTGAATGGTGCGGAGCCGTTCTCGGAGAACACTATCACGCATGTGCTTATCAAACTTCTCTTGAGTTTTGGTAACAACATCTTTCTCGATTTCGAGCACTTTGAGTTCGTGCGAGAGGTGATCTGTTACTTGCTTAACACGCTCTTTGACGTTCAGCTCTTCAAGCAGTTGTTGCTTGGCTTGGGTGCGAATAGAGAGCGTGCTGGCAATTTGGTCAACGAGCTCACCGTTAGTCACCCCACCCATCAACTTCATGAAGTTAAGAAACTCAACTGGCTTGCCCATGTGCACTGCTTTACGGAACTCTTTTTGTAGGTGCTGCACTAAGGCTTGCATCTCGGTATCATCTGCTTCAACTTCGGGAAGTTCTTCTGCAATTGCGGTGATGAGTCTTGAACTGAGTGAGACGAACTCGGTGACTTTGACGCGTTTAATACCACGCACCAGCGCGTTCACGCTGCCGTCAACATTAATCGTTTTTTCAACATAGGCTAAGGTACCGACAAGGTGCAGATCCGCTGGGCCAGGAATCTCGTGTTCAGGATTGTGCTGTGTGAGCAGAATCACCATTTTTTTAGTCTTTTGTGCTTCTTTGATTGCGTTTAAGGAGATACTTCTACCAAAAGTGAGTACCGACTCGGTACTCGGGAATAACACTCCTTCTCGAATTGGTACGACAGGGAGAACCTCTGGAGCAGGTGCCTCAAGTTGCACAGCCTCGGTTACGGGCACTTTCTCGGTAGTTTCAGTTTCACTCATAGATTAGCATTCTAAACAGTAGTCTGCTAAAAATCAAGGTGAAAAAAGTTCGATAATCTCTAAAATCTCTGCATTGTCCACGAGCGCGCGGATGATTTCGGTATATTCTGCTTCGATTGTTTGAGCGAGATCAAGCGTGTTAGTTTCAGAGAAACGTTTTTTCAGATACGCTCTCATCACTTCTCTGCCCTTGGCTTGTAGCGCAAGATTAGAAGTATATTCTGGGACTTCTGCAATCAACGGAGCTACTTCAGGATCATTTAGGAGTTTGGTTGCCAGATTTGTAAGCGCTTGTTCGGCAGCAAAACGCGCCTCAGCTGCTTTCTTGAGTTCTCTGAGTTCAGTTCTTGTTTCGTCACTGTACGGAACTCTTGAATCAGTAATCATCCTCCCGGCTCGATTAGAGAGTGACTTGTACAGCCGCGCTTCATCTACGCTCATGAGCGTGCAGAACTGCGTAAAGTCATACTCAGAGTTAGAACGGAAGAGTACCAAAAGGTGCGTGTTGATGCTCCCTTGATCTGCTTTGGGGTTTTTGATGAGCTCTGTTACGGCAGCTTCTACACCAGCGAGATCGGTGTCAACGAGGGTGTCCCACTCAGTTTTTTGGATGCGTTCAGGCGGATCTCGGAAGATCTCAGGAGCAGGTCCTGTTACCATGAAGCGTCTTAATTCCTTCATGACATCTCCATTTTGACTTACTGGTTCATCGTCTCTTACAGCTAGTTTAGCAAGTGTACTCCGAGGAAGCTCCGTTCTAGCCTCTGGCATCCTGACAGGCTCAGGCACTTCTTCTCGTACCACTGGCAGTGGCTCTGGCACAACCTGAACTGGTCTGGTAGCAGCTTCTTGCTTTTGTAGTGCTGTGTTATACGGAATCCCGCCGGCAACTTCTCTCCACTCGGCTTTCACGACACGTGGGTCAATTTTGAAGCCAAAAAGCTGCTCAAGATCAGAGTCAGAGAGCTTCCCTGGTGACTCCAGTATAAAGCCGCCTAGATTACTCTTTCCTACATACACGTGTTTGTCACTTTTGAGCACCTGAGTTGTAGTTTTGTTCGTGCTCGTATCGACTACCTGAGCAGTCAACCACAGCTCATGGGTTACAAACTTAGGATCTCTAGGGTGTTCGTCAACCAACACACCCAGCAATCCTGAAGGAACTTGTTTGAACGGTTTGTATCCAGTATCTGTGTAGTAGTCTGCCTGAACATCAGACTCAATTGAGGCTCCAAGCACAGAACCGTTCCGCTTCCCCCACACAATGCCAAAACTCCGTAGGTTTGGATAGGCCTGAGGATAATTGTAGTTATTGAATAATCTGGTGCGAGCATCGTTTTCTGACTCTCCCAGTTTCACCATCTTAAACCGTGGCTCATCCAGGCGCCACTCCTGGAAGGTAAGCTGAGGAACTGCCTCGGGCGTGTCACGCTCGAGTGCAGTAATCTGACTGGTAATATACTCTGGCAACTGAAGCTTTTTCTCGTCACGAAGATACCGCCATCCATTATAAAAATTAAGTGGCAAGCCACCAACGATAACTGAGATACCGTGCTTCTCGAGGAAATTCAGTGCCGTAGTAACTTGGTCCTGAGTTGTGAACCTGTCAACGCCAGAGTTTCCGCCGAGCTTTGTACACACATACTCAAGCGCTTTGGTCTGCGGGTTTCGGACAACTTTGAAGGAGACCGCGATGGTCTTCTGGTTTTCACTCTGCTCACCACCATCTTCTTTTGAAGGAGTAACTGAAAGTATGGCAAAAAGTATCGTTTCTTTGGTGTCCCGGTCTTCATTCGTAAATGAATTTTTAACCTCAGGAGCAATACGCTGTAGTATTTCTGCTTCTTTTTCTTTAATTGCTTGCTTTTCCGCAGCCTCTTCTGCTTCAGTACGTCTTTCGGGCAGCACATCTGGCACAGGGAGGTACAAGACCTCTTCAGCTTCAAGTGTTCTAAAGTATGCTTCGTGTTGTTTGACCCAGTCGTACAGTGCCTGTACCTTGCCTGGTTGTGTTCTCTCAAGATCAAGCTCATAGACGTAGGTATTTCTGTCACGATAGTCTTTTCCAAAGCGTTGTCGCACCGGGAGCCCAAACCAAGTGAGTGCTCCATCGTTGCCGATCGTAGTGTATTTTTTTAGAGGAAAGACACTGAGAAGGAAGTTGAGGCGAGCCTCTTGATACTCCTTTTTTTTATGGTACGTAGCACTTTCTACCGAACTCACATATCGCTGGACTGCCTGACGCACCGTATCAGGGACTTCAGTTGATTCTGGATTCTGCCTGATTATTTCGCTATATCTTTTCAGTTCTTCTGACGTGAGGTGGTAGCAGTAGATCTTGACAGAAGTACTAGAAATGTCTCTGGGGGCTGCCATGAGTTGTGCCGTGAGGTAGGCAAGAACTTTTTTTGTCAGCGGCTCCTGCGCCAGTGCGGGCTCATGCCACTCAAGGTGGAGGTCAGCGGGATTTTTTAAGCACACGCTTTCTACGTTGTAGGTGGTTCGGTAGGTATAGCTCTCGTTCCTGTCAGTTTCTGTGTATGAACCGGTAGCTTGAAAGATGACTGGTGTAAAGTTTCCAGAGATGCCCAGCGCTTCACTGTCTGCGTGAAAGGGCACGTTTCCTGGCTTTTGCGCAAACTGAGCAAGGTGCTCAGGAAACGAATCAGGAATCTTTCTCAGTACCTCTCGTGTCTTTTCAACCGTTTCAAAGACAGTAAAAACACCTGTCTTTGTGAGCTTCTCTACAAACGCTTCCAACAGGTATGCTCGAGCGTCTTTTGTCTTGTTAAAGAGTGCTCGGGTGAAACCACTCAGTTCAGCGAAGTAGTACTGTGCAGTTTTGTTCTTGGCTGGGGTAAAGAGTGCGGCAGCCTTTTGCTTGTCTTCATCCGTCAACTCTGATCGGTCACTCAAGAATATGTCGAACACAGCTGCAATGCTTGTGCCGTCAGCAAGGTACTGATCTACTAATGTACGCGCACGGGCCTGAGCATCTACCGTTTGTTGCTGCTCTTGCTTTGCTTGCAGCTGAGAACGTTTCGATCTGCGTCTCAGAAACCGGTCGAGGGTCACTGCCTCCTGGATACACTGTTCTACTTCTGGTGCATCTACAGACATGCTTTTTTCTTTTGCGAGCGCGCGCACTTGTTCGCGTATGTGGTGCTCAGTGCTGGCATCGGTTTCGCTGGTATTGCCTAGAGTGACGCGAAGACCGGCCTCGCCCTTAAATCGAGTGCCGACATACTCGGCAAGTTCTATGACTGCACTCTCTATTTTAGTGCCGTAATAATTGAGTTGAGGTCGGACACGAAAGAAAGATTCTTTGGCTGGTTTATAGAGTGGCGTGAAGCGATAATAACTACTTCCTGGTCGGCCTGGGTTTCTGGAAGGGGTTTCTATGCTTTTACCAATGACTTCTTCATGTTCTTTAACGGTTGCAGGATCGTTCTGGCCAGCATTCTGCATAAGCAGTATCGCTTTGCCAGAGCTATTGTTTCCAGCAATAAGACTTTCTCGTTCACCATTCTTAAACCAATACTGCTCGTAATCGGCAGTATGCATCCGGTCCGTAAGCTCAGCCAGTTCCCCAGCCCCAACTTTGGTAAAACGGAGGCCTGTGGAGGTACTCGAACTGTGGTCTATAAAGTACGGTACGCCTGGAACGAGAGCTGCTGGCAAGTAATGCCCTGCATGAATGTTTGTTACCGTAGCTTTGATCTCTTCTGGGCAGTCGGTGAGAAAAACAGGTTGCTGAGCCCCATACACTCCTTTCTCTTGTTTCGGAAAGAAAACAACCGGGGTTTTCTCGAAGTACTGTTTTTTTTCTTTGTACCGCTGCAGCAGCTTTTCTTCGAGTGCACGATCAGCTTCAATAGAAGTTTCGCTCAGAAGTTCAACTTCTACTGGTGTTTCGCGTAGTTGTTCAGACATACCTATACACCATACTAGCAGCCATAAATGGCAAAGTCAAAGTTGCCCATTCGTATGTGTGCTATAATAGCGTTGTGGCAACACACTGTAGAAGTTGCCACTGGTGAGTTTTAAAGGAAAAGTAAGTTACCTCTTTTTGGAAATATTTTTTTCACAATAAAGCCCCAAGTATGTATCTAGCAAAGTAGCTAGAAATAAGGAGAAATCATGCAAGACATGATGTCAGACCAAGAGCAATCTCAGGTCTCAAGTGGTGATACCCAAGCGGTTAACCCAAAAAAATTATTCGTAGGCAGTATTGCCTTTTCAACCACAGAGCAAGAACTCCAAGAGTTATTTGCACAATATGGTGAAATCGTCGAACTGAAGCTTATCACAGATAAGATGACTGGTCGTTCAAAAGGAATCGCATTCGTTGAGTTTGCTTCCGAAGACCAAGCACAAGCTGCATTAGCTGGTGTCAACAACACTGAATTCGGCGGACGAACACTGTTCGTTTCTGTCGCACGACCTCAAGAAAAGCGCGAGCGCAGTTCTTTCGGTGGTGGCAGTCGCGGTGGCTTCGGT
>CAYMVN010000017.1:0-18135 GCA_964394125.1 uncultured Pseudomonadales bacterium
CAGTAAACAAGTAAAGAGTGTTAACGCACTCGCACAGCCCTTCAGACCGTTCTACTTAAGCGCCCGACTCTTCCCACTGCATAGCATCATTGCACTTCTTCTGAGTATTGGGATTTTCTCTGGAACCTACTTTGTGCACGAAACCATCTTCAAAGACCTTCCTGATGTTTCACTGCTCACTACCCAACAGCCACCGATCTCAACAAAAATTCTGGATAGAAACGGCGAAGTTCTGTACCGACTCTACAAAGATGAGAACAGAACAATCGTGCCACTCTCACAGATGAACCAAAACATCATCAATGCAACAATTGCCATTGAAGATAAAGATTTCTACTCACACCATGGTTTTTCAGTACGAGGTATTTTCCGCGCATTTGTGACAAACACCAAGACTGGCACGGTACAAGGTGGCTCAACGTTAACCCAACAGCTCGTGAAAAATCGTCTCTTATCACCTGAAAGAACACTACAAAGAAAAATCAAAGAAGTTATCTTAGCAGTGCTCGTTGAAGGTGCCTACACCAAAGAAGAGATCCTGACCATGTATCTGAATCAAGTTGCCTACGGTGGTTCAACCTACGGCATTGAAGAAGCAGCACAACGATACTTTGGCAAGACAGCTCACGATCTCACCCTTGCGGAGAGTGCACTACTGGCCGGTATTCCAGCAGCGCCGAGTGCCTACTCACCCTTCGGACCAGATCCAGAGTTAGCCAAAGAAAGACAGACTGAAGTTCTCAGAAGAATGGTAGAAGATTCCTATATTTCTGAAGCTGATGCAGTCGATGCGATTCACGAGAAGATCCGTTACCGTCAAGATAGTATCGATATTAAAGCCCCACACTTTGTGATGTATGTAAAGCAAATTTTGGGTGAAAAATACACTGAAGATGAGCTCTTGCAAGGTGGGTATGAAGTGCGCACCACTCTTGATCTTACTGTGCAAGATACTGCACAAAAAATAGTTTCAAATGAAATTAAAGACCTTACTCGCCTGCGTATCTCGAATGGCGCAGCACTGGTGACTCAACCTGAAACAGGTGAGGTTTTTGCGATGATCGGAAGTAAAGACTACTTTGACTTTGCCAATGATGGACAAGTTAACGTGACTATTCGGCCGAGACAGCCAGGGAGTTCAATAAAGCCATTTACCTACGCACTTGCCCTCGAACGCGGTAGTAGCACGACAACAACGATTCAAGATCAACCAATTACCTACAACATCCCAGGCAGTCCTCCCTACTCACCAAAAAATTATGATGGGAAGTACCACGGGACTGTCACTCTCAAAGAAGCGCTTGCCTCGTCTTACAACATTCCCGCTGTAAAAACACTTGAGAGTGTCGGCATCCCTACGCTGCTTGATAAAGCTGAAAAACTTGGCATTACTACTTGGAAAGATCGCTCGCGATTTGGACTTTCGCTCACCCTTGGTGGTGGTGAAGTAAAGATGACCGAGCTTGCTACAGCCTACAGTTCATTTGCTAATGAGGGAAAAGCGACCACACTTAACCCAATATTAGAGATTAAGAAGAATACTGGTGAAGTCGTTTACAGAAATACCTGCGCGCTTGACCGCGTTAACTGCCCCAGCAGACAAGCCTTTGATCCTAAAGTTGCCTACCTCATTACCAATATGCTGTCTGACAACAGGGCAAGAACTCCTGCGTTCGGGCCACTTTCAGCTCTCTACATACCTGGACAAGAAGTTGCAGTTAAAACGGGCACAACAAACAACCTCAGAGACAACTGGGCGGTTGGCTACACCAGTAACCGGTTAGTGTCTGTCTGGGTTGGGAATAATGACAATACCTCAATGAGTTATGTTGCTTCTGGAGTAACGGGCGCGTCACCAATTTGGAACAAGATCATGCAGCAACTACTTGATAAGACAAATCCACATACTTTTGAAATACCCAGTGGCATCGTGGCCGCACGCCCGTGTGGAAAAGCTAAAGGAAGTATTGAGTACTATGTGGTTGGGACTGAGCCAAGAATTGACTGCACACTTGCTCGCAAACCAATTCGCAAGACTGATGCAGTAAAGAAATTAGAAGCGAGCTTGTAAGAGCATCGCAATACTTCCCAAGAGAATTGTTATCAGTAGGAGAATAGGGGCAACTAACTTTTGTCGTTTCTCAGACCTAATTCGAGCTTCTTTGGCTCTCTTTCGAGCAAGCCGTTCAGCCTTTTTTGCTTCACGCTCATCCTCGACCTGCTGGATATCATCCGCAATCTGAGTGAGGCCAATCTTTTTGAAGTCTTCCTTATTCATGAGACAGGGTAGTTTGGTGTTCTTGCATGACGCGGACACGAGCAACTATCAGCTCAACAACTTGCTCTATCGAAAAATCACTGGTATCAACGACCCACGCATCACTGGTAATTTTTAGCGGATCTGTGTTTCGAGACATGTCGCGCTCATCTCGTTGCATGAGTTCAGTGTAGACAGCTTCAAAAGTAGCTGCAGAGCCTTTAGTAAGCAACTGCATGTGTCTGCGTTTTGCGCGTACGGTGTCAGCCGCAGTTAAAAAAATCTTCAGTTGAGCATTTGGCAGCACTCGGTAGGTAATATCTCGGCCCTCCATCACAACATTCTGTGACTCGGCAATCTTTTGTTGCTTCTCGACCAATACTTTACGAACCTCAGGTAAAGTAGCAACTTGTGAAGCACCTTTACCAACAGACTCAGTACGGATTGCCCAAGAGACATCATCACCATCGAGCAGGACTGTTGTCAGCCGTGTATCACGTTCTTCATCACGCGGGTTGCGCATCTCAATCTGAGACTTTTTTACCAGTTCAACAAGCTGAGCTTCGTCAGTTAACGAAACACCAGCTCGCTCACCAATCAGTGCCGTTACTCGGTACATCGCACCGGTGTCGACGTACAAGAACTGAAGTCTGTCTGCAACTAAGCGGGACACAGTCCCTTTTCCTGCAGCAACAGGACCATCAATGGCTACATGAAATGGTTGCATGAACTCTCCCCGATCTACTTGCGTTTTTTAGTCGCAGCGCGGGCAGAACGCTTTGGTTGTGTTTTAGCTACTACTTTTTTAGCAACGGTTTTCTTTGCTTTTGCTGGTGATTTCTCGGTATCCCACTCATCTTTATCTGAGATTAAAAGGCCACCTAAGCCAACGATTATGAACAAGAGTGGCCAGAGGTTCCAGAGGGTTTTTGGCATCATACCCACGTTTGAAGCGAGAAGGACAATTCCTAAAACTACTAATGATATTGGCCAGAAAACTCTTTTTGGCATGGCAGGCTCCTTTTTAAACTATTGTTTTCTTTGTTATATCTATTAAAGCAAGAAATGAGTGGTAAAGTCCAGAGGCAAAACTAGCGCAGCTTGAACTCACGTTGAATTCGGCGCGTTTCTTCTCGTTCTTTAATGTGAGCGCGTTTCTCAAACTGTTTTTTACCCTTACCAACCCCGATAAGCAGCTTGATGTGTCTACCCATTGTAACGAACGCTAGTGGCACCAGTGTTTTCCCTTTATTATGCGTGAGCTCTGATAATTCAAGCAGTTCCCTCTTTTTAAGTAAGAGCTGTCGGACGCGTTTGGGATCATAGTCTGTGTTATCAGCATACGGGTATGGAGTGATCTGCACATTGAGGAGCACCGCTTGACCCGCAACAATTTTTACAAAGCTGCCTTGCAAACTAGCGTGACCCAGCCGCAGACTCTTCACTTCAGAACCCAGCAACTGCACCCCAGCGGTGTACGTACTGTCAATTTGATACTCAAAGTGAGCTTTTTTATTTCCAACAAGTTCCATACCTGTAGTATACCAGTCTTCTAGAGTGAGATGGTGTAGATGAGTGAGCCATTCAAGACAAAAACTTGGGTGCCTGCTTCATTCATAAAAATACTTTGAGCGGCGGCGAGTGACGGGCTGGTTATTTGTCGTATAAAACCACCTGATTTTGAAAAAATAAGCACTCGTTTTGCAGCAGGTTCTAGCACTGCCAAGCTACTAGCTTGCTCTGTTGTACTCACAAATACCGCAGAAGCAACTGGTGGTTCAACACCAGTGAGTGGGAATGTCTCAAGCGTACCTGAAGTTCCTTTTTTAAGACCTCCCTCAGCAGTACTGAGCCAGACATCACCATCGATACTCAGAGCAGTAATACTGGTATATGACACACCCAAGGGGGTCTGCAACCAACTGATTGGATCTGAGTAGCCACTGGGCTGTTTTGCATATCGGTAGAGCGCCCGTTTCACTGGGTTAAACACATAAATATAACTGCCGAATGTTCCAATGAGAGTAGCAGCTTTGTTTGATTCACCAGAGTCTTTAAGCAGTTGCGGCTTGAGATCAGTTGCAGTAAAAGGGATAAACCAAACTCCATCGGCAAGTAACACAAAGCCTTTGTCCTCAAGGAGCGAGACTGCTTTTACCGAACCAAAGAGTTCTGCAGTAGCTGTCACTACTTTTTTCGTTTCATTCTCTAATAGAACGGCAGTCTTTTTCTGACCATCGATTGCAAGAGTATACGTTTCAGTACCTATCGCTGCTGTTGCTACAAAATCTGGCACGGCCAAGCGCAGGTCATAGAAAACTGGCAGTGGCTGCAAGTTAGGAACAATACTCTCTTCACTTTTTTGAGCTGCTTCAGTCTGCACCGGGGTAACTGTTACCGTCGGTGACTGAGCAAAAAACCACTTCCAGGAGAACCACAGGGCAGCAACGACACAGATGCCTACAATGCCAATCATACTCAGCCGCTTCCATCTTGCCTGCAGCAGTTGAGGCCACAGCGCAGTAATCTTGCTGGTGAGCTGTAGTATCTTTTTTGATTCAAATCTCTTGTTTTGAATGTGTTCAACATAACAGAGCGCACTAGTTCCAGAGTGTTCTGCTGCTTGGATACTTGGAGCCAGCCGGGTTGCGCTCAGTGCTACAGAAAACTCTCCGAACGACTGAAGCTGTGACTGCAAGTACGGTGCGGCCGCGACTGTTGCAAGGAGTAGTACGTCAGAATCTTGGACAGCACCGATAACCATGTTCCACTGCGCCTCTGTCTTCAGAATGCTCTTCCACTGTTTTCCCCGGTGTACGGACACTGAGGCGTTATATGTAGCGCAGATATACTTTTTTTCTGCTACCACCACAACAGCGCAAGAAAAAGTATCTGTTTGCAACGTCTCTTGGAGCGCTGTTAAATAGGTAAAGAACTGTTCTGGTGTGTAGTATCGTGCTGCCTGTAACTGGTTAAATACTTTCCTTCCTTCAGCAGCTGCAGAGATACCAGTAAGTGAGTACGAACAGACCAGTTCTTGCCCAGTTGTGAGCGGCAGAACACACGCATCAGACCAAGTAGCTGTTTCTACTCTGCCAGTAATCGGGGTAACTTGCAAACGAGTCATCGTAGGCTTAGTGTATCATGCCTGTTCAAACTCGCTACTACAAAGACACGAGAAAGAAGAGCAGTACACATACAGAAATAATGAGATGTATATATCCGACCATGGTAATAATGGTTGAAAAAGTGGTAATAATCGTATGTCTCATCAGCGATATCTGCCGTACAACTACGAACGAGAACAAAACATATAAACCGCCGGCTAGTACAAAGATAACTTTGAGCACTAATTGGGCAAGATCAGTTTGTGCAATCGTTGCAAGAAGCTGAGTATCAAAAATATGTGGAGATAGCGTTGTCATTACGATACCCTTCCATCAAGTTTTTCTTGTTCTTCTTCAAGAAGTAGTTCATTGAGTAGCTTCGTAACTTGGGTAGGATGTGGAACATCTTCAAACTCGAACTCTGTCTCTGATCCAGCTGTCTGAATGCGAACACTCCCATAATCAAGTACCGCTCGGATAGTGCCTCCTGTAACAGAAGTAACATCTTCAATATTTTCAAGTTTTGCAGAAGCAACATCATGATAAAGGAGTGATAAAAAGTCGACATCAACAATACGCTCATCTGTGATGATACAGACGTTAAAGAACCATGTCAGGAATGACTCAAGCGCATACCCCATGACAAGTAGATACCAACTCATAACCGCAGCAATAGCAAATTGAGTTGGAAGAAACGTAATAAACGGAATACCCGAGAAAATGATTGGTATCATGAGCAGTACGAGTGTGATGAGCACCCACTTCACTTGAGTAACAGGGTGTCTCCGCAGCAATAATATAATTTGCTCACCCTTGGTCTGAGAAGAAAATGATATTTTGCACGGCATCGTTGCGTATGCAGTTAATGGATTACTACTCTGTGGAGCTTCACGAATAACTTCTGAATAGTCGGCGACAGTGCGAGCACGAGAACGTTCATCACGCACTGCAGTGAGGATTTTTTTTGAACCGTCAAATAGTTCTGGCATGTCTGTATTATACTACTATTTTTTCAAGAGCTGCAAAAACGTATCTTGATCAATTGTTACTCTACCGAGCTGTTTCATCTTCTTTTTACCTTTGGCCTGTTTTGAGAGTAGTTTTTTCCGTCTCGTGACGTCGCCGCCATAGAGTTTTGCAGTCACATCTTTTCTAAATGCTTTGAGTGTTTCACGGGCAATAACTCTTCCACCAATTGCCGCTTGAATTGGCACTTCAAACATTTGTCTTGGCAAGATATCTTTCAGCTTCTCTGCAATTCGTCTGCCCTCATACTCTGCTTTTTCTTCAACTGCGATAAAACTCAGTGCAGAGACGATTTCTTGGTTTAAAAAGACATCTACCTTAACAGCTGCAACTGGCGAGTAACCAGTTACTTGGTACTCAAGTGAAGCATATCCAGAAGTAATTGACTTTAATTTATCGTGAAAGTCAGTAATTAGCTCTGCTAGTGGAATCTCACAATCAAGCCGAATCCGAGCACCAACTTTTTTACTTTCAAGGAGTGTCCCTCTGCGGTCTCTAAGCATCTGCAGCACAGCACCGCTGTACTGCTCTGGAGTAAACAGGTGCGTGGTGGTAATTGGTTCACGGATTTCTTCAATTTGTGACGGATCTGGCAGTTGTGAAGGCGCATGCACTGGAACAACTTCACCCGTTTTCAAAAGCACTTCATAGGGAACAGATGGCGCGGTGGCGATTAGTTCAAGATCGAACTCGCGCTGCAGTCGCTCGATAACAATCTCGGCATGCAGAATACCTAAGAAGCCGATGCGAAGACCACTTCCCAGTGCTTGACTATGTGTACCGGTATACTGCAGCGCAGCGTCTCTGAGCACGAGCTTGCTGAGTGCATCTTGTAGTGTGGTGAACTCACTGGTATCAACTGGGTAAATTTCTAGATAGACCATTGGTTGTGGCTCTTTATAACCTGCCAGTGGGGTGATTTGAGTTGCCTGGGACGCTTTGGTAACGGTGTCACCCACTTTCAGGGCACGCACATCTTTCAGGCCAGTTGCGATGTATCCTACTTCACCTGCGAGGAGCTCATCACGTTTCTGCATACTTGGCGCATACACACCAATCTCAATTGGTACACACGACTCATGTGCAGAGAAAAACTGTAACCGCTCGCCTTTTCTAATAGAACCATCAACAACACGGATCAGCGCGATTGCGCCTTTATGTTGGTCGAAGAGTGAAGTAATGAGGAGAGCTCTGGTTGGCGCTTCAAGCATACCGCGCGGAGAAGGAATCTTTTTGATGATCTCTGCTAACAAAAGATCCATATTAATTCCCGATTTCGCAGAAACAGTTAGAATTTCTTCTTCAGGAATACCAAATAACTCCATGAGTTCAAGAGTTGTGCGCTCAACATCTGCAGACGGGAGGTCTATTTTATTGATAACGGGAATGATCACCAGCCCCATCTCAGTTGCTTTTTCGTAGGTAGAGAGTGTTTGCGCCTGAATGCCTTGTGTTGCATCAACAACTAGAAGTGCACCTTCACATGCCGCGAGTGATCTACTGACTTCATAACCAAAATCAACGTGTCCTGGTGTATCAATTAAATTGAGAATATAGCCCTGATACTCCATCCGAACCGGAGCGAGCTTGATGGTAATTCCCCGTTCTTTCTCGATCGGGTTACTATCCATGATCCGCTCTTCCATTTGATGTTCAGAGACCGTGTGGGTTAAACGTAACAAGCAGTCGGTTAAGGTTGTTTTACCGTGGTCAATATGTGCGATGATGCAAAAATTGCGAATCGTATCTTGAGAAGACATGACTATGGATTATACAGCGTATGCCAGCGAGAAGTTACTTGGTTTTTTTTCGACCAATCTTGCTTTTGATGCGAGCAGCGGTGTTCTTGTGAACAAGACCTTTTTTAACAGCTCGATCGACTCGACTGTATGCTTCACCAACAGTCTCTGGAGAAACAGCTTGCAGTGCTGCAGAAACAGCATTTCGCATACGAGAACGGGTCTGAGTGTTGCGTGTTGCTTTGCGGGCGCTGCTACGAAGTGCTTTTTTTGCGTTATTAAGTATTGGCATGGAACGGAATTATACAAAAGATATTGCTTTTTTTCAAATACCAGAAAATTGAAAGCTGGAATATAATAGATTGCATGCTCAAAAAGTTCTCACTGACTAGTATTTTGTCTAAAAACCTCAAGTGGTTTGAACACCAACAAAACAGCATCCTCTCTGCAGCGACCATTATTGCGGCTGCAAATATTGCCTCTGCACTTTTTGGACTTATCAGACAGCACGTCCTTGTGGCCTACTTCTTCAAAGAAAGCTCGGGTCAGATGCTCGAAGCATTCTCGGTTGCATTTCAAATTCCTGACACCATGTTTCAGCTCATCGTCATCGGTTCGCTCTCGGCTGCATTCATTCCGCTCTTCATGAAACAGAAAAAAGACTCTGAGGAAGCTGCGTTCAAGATGAGCGCAGTAGTACTCAATATTCTCGTGGCTACGTTTGTGGCAGTCGGCCTTGTTGTCTTTATTGCGGCTGAACCAATTACACAGTACCGCACTGGGGCAGGATTCTCGCCTGAGCAGGTGCACGTCACTGCACAACTTACACGAATTATGCTCGTCGCACAGTTGTTATTCGTTGTTTCAAGTATATTTGGGGCAGTTCTCCAGTCGTATCAACGATTTATCATCCCGAGTATCGCACCAATTTTATACAACGTAGGTATTATTATCGGCGTCTATTTTTTATCAGACCACTTCGGAATCTACGCAGCTGGCATTGGTGTTGCACTGGGTGCAGGCATTCACATGCTCATTCAAGCCCCATTTGTCTTTAAGTATGGCTTTCGGTTTAGTCGATCATTTTCACTGAAGACTCCTGGAGTTCGAGAGCTATTTAGGATGATGCCACCAAGATTACTCTCAATAGGCATCAACGAGATTCAAAACTTAAGTTTAGGTTTTTTTGCTACTACTGTTGGCAACTTGAGCTTTTGGGTGATGCAGGTTACCTTTACCCTCATGACCATACCAATTCGCTTATTTGGCACACCCATCGGACAAGCATCACTGCCGTTTCTAAGTGATGAGTCTCAAGAAAGAGACTCGGTGCGGTTCAAGGAGCTTGTCTTACAGTCACTCCACTATATTAGTTTTTTAGCCCTTCCGGCTTCTGTCATGCTCCTCATTTTACGGATTCCGATTGTTCGTTTAGCAATTGGAGCAAAAGAAGTCCCTTGGGCAACTACCTTAACAATTGGTAAGTCAGTTGCGATCATTGCTCTCTCGATTGCGGCACAAGCGATGGTGCAACTACTCATGCGGGCATTTTATGCCCTCAGAGACACAAAGACACCTTTCTATATTACGGTTATAACTGTTCTCTTCTACTTAGTTGGTTGTTCAGCAATTGTGTACTTTAGTGAGTGGCGGCTCTACGGCTTAGCCCTCATGACAACACTTTCAGCCTTTTTAGAACTTGGGCTGTTCCTCTACTATCTGGATATAAAAATCCCCGGTATTCTTGGCCCAGCCTTCTTTATCCCACAGGGAAAGATCTTGCTCGCCAGCTTTATGATGGCAGTCTTTTTATATCTGCCGTTCAGAATTCTTGATGAGCTTGTTTTTGACACTTCAAGAACAATTGAACTTATTGGCCTAACCATTTCAACCGGTACCATTGGAATGGTTGTGTACTTCTACTTTGCCACCCTCTTTGAGATCAAAGAGCTTTCCATCTTTGAGACAATCTTGAACGTCTTCATGGGAAGTTCTAGAAAAGTGGCGAGAACTCCTGAAGTTGCTGTCGAAACACATGTTGAAGATGGCAGTGTGTGATTTTTTTGCTACAATGAGTACAACGCTACCGACTGCTCATGTCAAAAAAGCCAATACGCATCCGCATTAACCTGCTACCAAAAGATCCATTTCTCGCTTCGCCATTAGGGAGATTACTGCAGTGGGCACTTTCGGCAGGCAGGTACATCGTTATTTTTACCGAGCTTGTGGTGATCATCAGTTTTGCAACACGCTTTGTGCTTGATAAGCAACTCACCGATCTGAATGCCTCTATTTTTAGAAAACGAAGTGAAATCTTAGCGTATGGGGATCTTGAGCTGCAGTTCATCACAACGCAAAGTAAACTTGATCAGTTAGCCAAACTGCAGCAAGACATGAATATTACCGATGTCTTTGAAGCTCTCACTGCCGTTACGCCAAAAGATGTCAGTCTGTCACAACTGAGCATTACTCAGTCGACAGTTTCTATCACTGGCAAAACATTCTCACAAAACTCCTTTAACTTACTGATCA
The DNA here is from genome assembly GCA_964394125.1 of uncultured Pseudomonadales bacterium. GTDB lineage: Bacteria > Patescibacteriota > Microgenomatia > UBA1400 > PJMF01 > OMIS01. The sequence continues at coordinate 10,662 of CAYMVN010000017.1, forward strand.
ATAACTTGCAGCTCTCAAATCGGTTCTCGAATATCACTGTGGGTAAAATTGAGTCTGGGAAAGATCAAAGTGCTGGGTTTGCCTTTACGATCAGTGCTCAGACACAAGAAGTCACCCGCAAGCAAGCTGCACCAGCAGCAGTCAAAGAAAAACCGAACTTACGTAATTCTGGCGAAGGATTATAACCACTATGGCAGCCGTACTGAAACAAAAAGCGATTGGTGATGCACTCAATAAGTTCTATGAGAAGCCTATTGCCTGGATCTCACTTGAGCTCATCTTCTCTATTGGGCTAGTGTTAATTTTAGCAGTGTTTGCGATTCAACCAACCTTAGTAACAATGGGCGACCTAACAAAAGAAATAGCTGAGAAAAAGGAGTTAGCAGTTAAGCTTGATCAAAAACGCTCTGCACTTTCAACTGCACAGACACAGATGTCGCTCATTGAAGACAAGCTCCCAGAGCTTGATGAGGCAATTCCTTCAAAACCACAGCTGCTTTCTGCGCTGAAAGTACTCGAGAAGACTGCAACCGATACAAAAGTTATTATCACCAGCATCTCGGTTCCTGAGTTACCTGAAGAAGTTGCTGCAAATGATACTGCCACAGTTTCTCAAGTTTCGTATCCTATTAGTGTCGTCATCACCGCTGACTATCTTTCAATTCGTAAGTACATTGAGTCTCTCAAAGACTATAAACGAGTCTTCTTGATAAATTCGGTGACCTTTACAACTCAGCAAGACAGAGGTAACACCGTCTTACAAGCAAGTATTTTGTTAGACGTGCCGTATTTTGGAACTAAAAAATAAGACTATGGAAACAATAACAACCGAAAGAACACGAGTAAATTCAGGAATTGCTGGCCAGTTTTCACGCCTCAAGTACAAACAGCAATTACTGGCAATCTTTTCACTGCTGCTTGTCTGTATCTTTTTTTGGATAGCGGCTTCGCTTTTTTCTTCACAACAAAAAAGCAAGCTAACTCCTGAACTAGCAAAGATGGCGAAGCCATTTAATCCGGTGCTGAAGGCAGAATTACTTGATACAGTCATGTCTAAAAAAATGTATACACAAGAAGAGCTGCAGTCGTTTTCCATCTTTGTTCTCAACTACGACAAAGTAACACAATCAGCCTCAATTGTGCCGTATGATGCGCCAGGGGTAGAGTAACAAAATATGCACATAGATAGTGTGGGTGCATTTGATAGCATTTATAGCACTTCATTCGCCTCTTCTTTGCATTGCGTCATCAGTCATTATTCTCTACAGTTATATATTAGGTTATAGAAGTTGACTCGTTCCGTCTGTAGCCAGGTAACTTACATGCAAGCAGTACAATCAATACAACAGAAATCTTTGTGGGGAAAAAGAATACCGACACTTCTTGGAGTCGGCATTCTTGTTGTCGGATTACTGGTTGGCGTTTTGTTTATAGGGCAAGGTGCTGGAGTCTTTGCCCCTCGGGCTACGCCAGAGACAACTCCTAAAAATGTGAAGATCACCAACACGAGTGACTCAATATTTACTGTGTCATTTATGACCGACAGTGCAACACCTGCGTACATTAAGTGGGGTACCGATAAAAATAAGGTTAAGACACAACAAGCTGATGACAGAGAGCAGATCTCGGCTGGTTCTAATAGCTTTACAACACACCACATAACTGTTAGAGGGCTCCAACCAGATACCAGCTACTTTTTTACAATTGGTACTGCAGATGGTGCGCTCTACGATAATAATGGTGAGGTATTTACCGTCAAGACAACTAAAAAAGGCGGAGCTTTGCCTGCTGCTAAAACAATTTATGGTGCAGTCACGACACAAAGTGGTGCCCCTGCTGATGGTAGTCTCGTCTATGTAAAAATTCCGGGTGCAATTGAGCAGTCAGTACTGGTAAAGTCTGGTGGCTGGGCAGTCCCGCTTGCTGGAGCACGCACTACAGAGGGTAGCTTTGCAGCAATCACTGATGATACTGAGTTGCAGATCACTGTCCAAGGTACCAACCCACAAGATGCAACTGGTATGAATGTACTCGTAAAAGATGCACGACCAGTTGCGACACTCACTTTTGGAAAAGCTGTAGCCGAGACAGTTTCTGCAACACCTGCCGTTGTTGCAACCGCTGCACCGGCTGTTCCTGAAACATCAAGTGCCACAGATATTGCGACACTGCCAGCTGAATCGTTGACCGTAACTCAAACAAAATCTGAGACTGCATCTAAAGCAATGACTGAGCTCGTGCAATCAAGTAGTGCCGCTTCGCTGCAACAAACTGAAGTTAGCGCGAGTGCATCACCTTCGCCTACTCCTGAGGTGACCACTGTTGACCTAAGAACTGTTGAAGAAACCAAAGTGGCGCCAACAGTTACAACAACGCAACCAACAATTACTGGACAAGCAGCTCCAAAAGTAACCGTTAAAATTGAAGTTCACTCTGATAATCAGATCTATCAACAAGTTGTGACTGATGATCAGGGCAACTTTAGTCTTGATATAGCAGCTCTAAAAGAGACGCTTGAGCCTGGTGAACACACCGTTAGTTATTCATACACCGATCCACAAACAGGAAAAGAAATTACGAAGACTCAAACATTCACCGTTGCTGCACAAGAGCCACAGACCGCTTCACAGCCATATGGTTCAGGCAATCCTATTCCACTTGGTGAAACTGCAACAACTTCAGCTGCAACAGCAACCCCTTCTGCAAAAGTGGCTACAAAGTCTGCTACGGCTTCAGTTTCGGCAAAGACTGCAACAACTGCTACAAAGACATCTACGGCAAGTACGCTGCCTGCTTCTGGTGCTATAGGCACAACACTCGCACTCATCTTTGGTGGAATATTCTTCATTATTTCAGGTGCATGGAGCTTCTGGGCATCATCAGAGATCGTTCCCGCTCGCGCTTCTTCAAGAATTCCTGAGTAGCACATCTTTTGTTCTTGTTCACTCTCTTGTATACTTCGGTTTGCCTTGACCTCTAGGAATATAGAAAAATACTGTGCCGAAAAAACAGCAAGCTGTTACTATTCATCCCTACTACTTTTCAACCACGAAACAGGTTCTTGATGCTGTTTTGTCGTTACTGCTCTTTGTTGTTTCTCTTCCTATCTTTCTGTGCATTGGAATAATCATTTTCATAACCGTTGGTGGGCCGATATTTTTTACACAGCAAAGAATGGGGAGATATAAAAAACCCTTCACCATTTTTAAGTTCCGCACGATGCATGTTTCTGCAGAAAAAGTACGACATAAACTCATGGAACTGAATGAAACACCTGCTCCTATGTTTAAGATGGAGTATGATCCTCGGTTTGTTGGTATCGGTAGGTGGCTCTCAAAGGTCGGGCTTGATGAGCTGCCTCAGTTACTGAATGTTCTCAGAAATGAGATGAGTCTGATTGGGCCACGGCCACTGCCCGTTTCGGAAGCACAAAAACTCTCTTCAGAGTGGGATTTTAGATACGCAGTCTTACCGGGCATTTTCTCCGAGTGGGCACTCTCAAAAGATAAGTTTATCTCTCAAAAAAAGTGGATTTCTATTGAACAAAAGATGCTCAGTGTTGGCTCACCACTCCTTGATATACAGATTCTTTACACAATTATTTTGAAGCAAGTGCAGTTACTTATCGCTTCGTTTCGTTAGTTCTTTCTGAAAATCCTGGTCAAGCCACGGAGCAAGCGTTACTGCCCGCTCGATAAATGCCTCTTTGTTTTCAGTGACAGTAGCAGGTTGAACGACAAGACACCGAATATACGCCCAGGCGTATAACTCGCTTTGATCGCCGAATGCATGGGGGTCGATTGGCAGTAGCTGCGCAAGGAGTTGGCAATCTTTTACTGAGGGCACATACCAATTGAGTTTGATTTTACTGCGATGGATGCTCCAAGGATCAACCGCAACTGCAGTTAAAAAGTAATTGTATGATCGCTCATTCTCTTCGGTATCTTTCAGCTCAGCGAAAGCATGCATAAATCGGTCACTGAGTGTTTGCCGTAACAGGAATGCATCGTAGGAAACGGTTATTCTAGCTGCATCAGTGCGCTCAATGAAAGTAGCTGCTATCTTTGCGGCAGCAGTACTTTCCAGAGACAGTGGGTCTAGCTTGAGGACACAGCTCCAGAGATCAACTACGCAGTAGCGTTCGTAATCAAGTGGCTCGTGTGGTGCTTCAGTATAGATAAACGAGTGCCATGTGTAGAGTTCATGCAGCGCGTTCTTCTCAGAATCACTAAGCAGTGGGCTTTTTTGAAACTCTGCATACTGATGTATGAAAAAAGGAAAAACTCTAAGAGCAAGGTCTGCTCTGCCGCGTGAAATGTGTAAGCTCGTGCAAACAAAGGCAGCAGAGACAAGTATCAGTATACTGCTGAACACGCCTTGTACTACCAGGGCAGCAATCTGATTTCTGGGCTGAGTTGATACAATAGTTCTGTAGACAAGCGCAAGAAGTAGCAAAAAAAGTGTCACGCTTCCAGTAAAGTGCCAGTCATAGTCAAAGAAGTTATTCAGAAGAAACGAGAAACTGCCTAAGAGGATGAATGGAACGGCAGTGGCTGCAGCTTTTTTCTGTTGTGGCAGTGTGTACCACGCGATTATCAGTACACGGACAAAGTGAACAAACAAAATAAGACTCAAAATTGTCACAATCGCCCCATTTTCAGCAAAAAATTGTAAGAGTTCATTGTGTGCAAACCGCGAGTGAAGCGATGGGGTCTGTTGATACCGGACACTCACCAACTGAAACGTGCCCGGCCCATACCCGGTGAGTGGAAAGTCTTGTGCTGCACTCAGTGCTTGTTTCCAAAAGTATAACCGAGGCTCTTCTCTGATTGCTTTGCACAAAACAGATGAGAGCTGTTCAGTCGGACACCAGCTTTTTTGACGATAGAGCTGCAACGAGATAAGGACAAGGTACGCTGTCACAACGAGACTAACCACGGCAATCACACTCCACAGGATGATTTTTGCTCCCTTCTGTGCTGAGCCATGAAGTGTACGGGAAAGTGCTGCGGCAGTTATAAAAAGCTGTATTCCCATGATGCCCGTAGCGACTCGCCCAAAACTCAAGAGGCAGCTCGAAACAAAGAGTAGCGGTAGTGCATACAAAAACTTGTTTTTGAACTGAGCTGCGTACCACCAAGCTAGTGGCAGTACTATGAGCACTACTGCCGCGATATGATTATGTCCGTATCTAGAAACAAGTACGTTCATATCAGGAAATGCCGCTACTGAGACACCCAATCCTTGTACAAGAAAGCCTAAGAGCACCGTGCTCAGCACACTCAGAAGTACTGCTATCATCAACATATCAGCTGAAAATATTTTTTCTGGTACACGCGAGAAAAACAAAAAAAGTGATGCATAAAACACGGCTCGCATGAGTTCATCCACAGTCAGTGGAATACTGTGCGTAAAAAATGACCCTGCACCAAGCGCTGCACAGAACACAACCAGATATGTAGCTATGCGAGTGTCACTGGTATACAAAGATCTATCAGTAAAAAAAGTCTGCCAAATTATAAACACACTCCAGAGTGCGTAGAGTAAATACCTGGCCGGAGACTCACCGAGCACGAGCTGCAGACACAACAAAGTAGCAAGAAGCAACACCATACACACTTGTTTGCCTGAAAACTGCATACATCTATGATACTATCAAAACCTATGTTCTACTGGTATCAAGTGGTATGAAAAAAAGACTCATTATCCTCTCTCCTCATCTTGATGATGCCGTTCTTTCGCTCGGTAGCCACATCGAACGCTGGAAAGAAACACACTCGGTAACTGTTCTCTCACTCTTTACGAGCATGCATGATCCGGTCTCACCACCAGCTTACTCTCAAGCTATCCTCGACCGGTATCATATCTCAGATACAGCGACGTACTCGCGCATTCGCCTGCAAGAAGAACACGCGGCACTACAAGTACTTGGCGTATCTGGCGCACAGCTCGGACTTATTGACGGTGGCTTTCGCAGTACTGCTGGAATCATCACGTATCCCACTGCTCAGGAACTATTTAGCGGAAACATTGCCCCAAGTGATCATACGATACTACGCACGCTACACCTACTCTGGCACACTACTTTTGTTCCCGGAGACATCATTCTTGTTCCGGCGGGCATTGGACGTCATGCAGATCACCTGATTACCCGGCTGAGTGTCAAGAATCTAGGCACTCGAATTAACATTTGGCAGTATCTTGATTTCCCGTATGCCATGCAAAGCAGCACGCTTCTTTGGAACTACTCCTTCAAGAAACTGTTTAGCACTCACTCTAGCGCAGCACTAACTCGGAAGAAGTTAGCTGCACTCGCCTGTTACAAAACTCAGATGCCACTCCTCTTTCCGAGTGGAATTCCTGCATTTACTGAACGTGTTTTTCCTTGGTCATGAGCTGTGTATACACTGAGGCAGTTTTCTTCCAGTTATACAACGAAAGGAAACGAGTATCGGCTGCTGTTGGTTGCTTTTTTTTCTGTAGAACTACCGTCAAAAGTGATTTGAAGAATGAAGCAAATGACTCAGCTTGAAAGATATGCACAAGTGAATGTTTATGGAGCGGCTCATCCATACAGGCATCAGCAATAACAACGGGAGTATGCATGCTCAACGCTTCGAGTGAAGAAATTGGCAGCCCTTCCAGTTCAGAAGGAATAACCACTGCAGCCGCGTGCTTCATCAGCACATACTTTTCACTACCCAGCACATAGGGAAGCCAGTGTACTGCGCGCGTTTGTGTTGTGGCATGCAGTCGGGTAACATAGTCACTGGTATAGCTTTGACCACCTGCAATCACCAAGTGTAAGTGAGGAAAACGTTTCTGCAAAAGCAAGAATGCACGAATCAGCCATTCCAGTCTTTTTTCTGGTACGAACCGCCCTATAAATAAGAGGTACTGGACTCGTTCGAGTCTGTGTTTGTGAAGTTCACGAGTAACCACTTTTTCTGAGGGCGCATGGAGTGGGGTAAATCCGTAAGGCGTCACCCGTGCGGCAACTGCCAAGAGTGAAGCTAGATTTTTCTGCACTTGAAACGACACCGCTGTGACAACATTCGCCTGAGAAAGTGAGAGTACCACAGCATAGTAAAAGAGTGTTCGTTCTATGACGCTCCATTTTTTGCGCATCCAATCAAGACTATGCACCGTAACAATAATTTTTTTACCAAAGAGTTTTGGGATCCAGGAAAAGATCGCTGGCCCGAGTCCTTGATACCACACCCACTCACTGCCATCACAACTTGCATAGACACTAGCCATAATGCTATACACCACTGTCTCAAAAATTTTTTGACTCACTGTCCAGATTGGAATAACAGTAACTGAAGTGTCTTGCTGAACAGACTTTTGTTGATATGCAGACCGTGTATAGATCGTGCAGTGTACCTTTTTTTGCGGCAAGTATTCAAGCGTTTTTTCAACTGCAGCCTCAACTCCACTCGTTCCCACAAAGTCTGCCGGAAAGGCACGCACC
>CAYMVN010000018.1:0-17439 GCA_964394125.1 uncultured Pseudomonadales bacterium
AACTACTGCTGATTCCATTTTTTGTGGCACTTGCTTGTCTATTTTTGAGTACCCCAGCGATGGCTGCAACAGGCATTCTCAAACAAATTAACTTCCAGGGAAAAGTAACGAATACCAACGGAACAAACGTCACGGATGGAACGTACTCATTTACGTTCCAACTCTACACCGTGAGTTCTGGTGGCTCACAGATCTGGACAGAAACGAAATCACTGACCGTCACAAACGGTATCTTCCGCACACTCCTGGGAGACACCACGACGCTCCCTGGGTCAGTAAACTTTAATACCGACAATATCTATCTTGGCGTTAACTTCAACAGTGATGGTGAGATGTCTCCGCGTATCCAGTTCTCTGCTGTTCCGTATGCATTTAACGCAGAGAAAGTAGCAGGTTTAACAGTTACAGACACCACCGGTACACTAACAATTCCAAACGGAAAAACCATTCAGTTTGCTGATGCTTTTACAACTGCCGGTGCGTTTCCATTGACCCTTACCACAACAGCTTCAACCAGTGTTACACTGCCAACCACAGGAACACTCGCAACACTCGCAGGCACAGAGACACTTTCAAACAAAACAATCGATACAAGTGGTTTAACCATTGCTGATACCAGTTGGGTCGGTATTGGCTCATCTGCAGGAAAAATTGAGTTCAAAGACCTTGCCACCGATGCGATTAACTTTCTGAATGCAAATATCGGGATTGGCACGACCAGTCCTGCAAGCTTCAAGCTCCAGGTCACCGGAGACATCGGCCCCACTACCAGCGCAACGTATAACTTGGGTTCTGCGACGCTCAAGTGGAATAACATCTATGGGACAACACTCTACCAAGGTGCGAACCAAGTCTGTGATACCAGCGGAAACTGTGGCGGTGGCGGCAGTATCTGGACTAGTACTTCAAATGTTTACTATCCTTATAATGCGAATGCCACAGTTGCTGACCTCGTTATCGGTGGTACTGCAACCGCCAGTGCCGACTTTAGAGTTACTGGCCTCGGCAATGGCTCAACCGACCTTGCTGGTTACACCTACGGTAGACGCTTCCTTGATATTGATGCGGCAAGTTATTACATAGAACCAGGCGACACCACTACTTCGGCAGTGTTCGCTGGAAATGTTGGTATCGGCACAACAAACCCACTGACAAAACTTGATATCAGAGGTGCAGTCTATCTTAATGATGGAACTGCTGGTGCACCAGCAGTTAGTTTTAATGCTGACACAAATACTGGTTTTTACCGCCAAGGAAGTGACCTTATTTCGTTTGTCGCGAATGGGCAGAATGCACTGAACGTCAGTGGAAGTTCTGGAGTTGGTAGACTCATGATTGGAAATGGAACGCCAACTTCGCGAATTCAGACTGATGATAATTCTGGTGGCTCAGACTCTGGTATTACACTCGGTACAGCCTCATCTATTTTGATCTACCGTTCAGCTGCCAGTATGTTGGCAATAACGGGTGGTAATGTAGGCATCGGTGAAACAAATCCGGCAAGCTTTAAACTCCAGCTTACGGGTGGGGTTGGTCCCAGCACGACAGCGCTCTATGACCTCGGTTCTGCGACGCTCAAGTGGAATAACATCTATGGGACAACACTCTACCAAGGTGCGAACCAAGTCTGTGATACCAGCGGAAACTGTGGCGGTGGCGGCAGTATCTGGACTAGTACTTCAAATGTTTACTATCCTTATAATGCGAATGCCACAGTTGCTGACCTCGTTATCGGTGGTACTGCAACCGCCAGTGCCGACTTTAGAGTTACTGGCCTCGGCAATGGCTCAACCGACCTTGCTGGTTACACCTACGGTAGACGCTTCCTTGATATTGATGCGGCAAGTTATTACATAGAACCAGGCAACACAGCTATTGCTGGTGCATTCGCAGGCAACATCGGTATTGGGACAACTAACCCCGCAGCACTATTAAGTGTGGTTGATCCACGGTCAAACCCTGGAAGTGTCACCAATGGTTTAGAAGTTATCCAGACAAATACCTATACTTCAAATAGTGCAGTATCTATGCGAGCAATTTATGGAGAGCTTAACCCCGTTATCAGCACTGGAGTATCACACACAGCGACGCTAGTTGCTGGTAGTTTAGTTGGCGTGCGCAACAGTGCTTCAGATCAAGGCTCGCTCTCTAACTTAAAAGGATTTAACGTTGATTTTGGTCACGGTTCCAGTGTAAACGCAGGTGCTAGCACGAGTAATGTGTACGGTATCTATTTACTACCAAAATCTCAAGCTGGAACGATCAATAACATGTACGACATTTATTTGGGCACCCAAGCAACTGGGGGCACTGTTACCAATCGTTGGGGCATCTATCAAGAAACAGCAAACGCAAACTACTTTGCCGGAAATCTTGGGATTGGCAGTACCAGCCCCAGTGCTCGACTCGACCTCGCACAGACCAGTAACGCCGCACTTGCCCGCCTCATTGCAAACTCAGCGACAACCACGAACGCTGTCACACTCAGTGCGACCGGGCTCACCACCGGCACTGGACTGACAATTACGGGAGGCACAGCAATGACCACTGGTGCAGTGACAACAATCGATAGTACATTCGTGCACACAGCAGCAGAGACTGGGCAAGCCGTGACAGTTACCATTGCTGACGCATCCACAAACGCTTCTGGAAACAGTATCACTGCAGGACTCCGTGTTGTGGGTTCTCTCTCAACCAGTGGAGCAGGCACAAAACAAATTGAAGGTATTAGAATCGAATCACCAACAATTTCTGCTTGCACCACTGGGGCATGTACCTGGAACGCACTTGGCGTTACGTTACAAGCAAACTCTGATGCCGATGTCACGCAAAACGGTCTGAAGATTTCTTCAGCGGGGACCTCAACTGCGGGGACTGTGCTAGGAATTGATATCGGCAACATCACTGGAGGTACCGCAAGCGAGAAAGGTATTCGCATCGGGTCTGGCTACGATGAAGACATCGAGTTTATCGATGCAGCTCCAATTATCCGCACTGCCGATGGCGGGACGCTATCCTTTACTGACGGTACGACAGCACTTGCAGCAATCAAAGATCAAGGTACCTATGCGTTCTTGAACATAGCCGCCAAAACAACCACCGCAGATCCAGGAAGTTGTGCAGTCGGGGACCTGTATGTGAACAGCACGGATGCCACAATCAAAGCATGTACCGGTACAAACACCTGGGAGGCGCTAGATGGTGGAGGAAGTGGTGGTGGCCCAACTAATATTACGTTAGTGCCAGAGTATGCTGGGGCTACGCTAACTGCGAATGGTTCTGGTTCTACAGACGGAAGTATCACTTCTGATGTTACTTCCAGTACTGATGGCTTCAAAAACTACTATCAATGGTCGTCAGCGCAAACAGCACTGCAAGATTACACAGTTGCAGTGCGGGTAAAGTTACCTGCAAACTTTGCTTCATGGGCAACAAGTAATGCCATCGTCATTAACTATGTTACACAGGCAACAGCAACCACCAGTAACAAGATCGATATCGATATTCGCAATCAAGATGACACGCCTGCTTCATCGGTTGCAACTTCTAATAGTAATGTTTCAAGTGTTGCTGGCACCTGGACGTCAGTCGCACTAGATGATAGCGTAATTGATGATGGGGCAGCACCCGACTGGGATGCAGCAGGTGAGACAGCTACTATCCTTATTAAGCTCTACTCGAAAGATAGTAACTACGTCAGAATTGGTGACATCGTCTTAAATTACACGTCGAACTAATGCACAAAAAGATAAATCGTTATCTACACCAGCTTGCACAAAAGTTTGTATCTAAAAAAAGATATCTACTGAGCGTACTTGTCATTGGAATTGTCTTTTTAAGTATCCCTCGAGTCCCTGGGATATTGAAGCTCCTCAGTTTTACAGAAGCAGACTTTCAGACATCAACCTCAGAAGCGCTCTATGAATCAACAGCCACACATCCAGGATTTCAAGTGCGAATTGGCACCAGATCTGACACAAAACGCTACACGCTCGCACTTTTAAGTGGGACAAACAGTGTTACGTTTACCGGAGTTAACCTTGTTGCTGATGAGCCACAAACGGCTCCTGTTTCACCAACCCCAGTGGCTACTCCAGAAATAACTGTTCCAACTCCAACAGCCACGACCGAACCACAGGAACCAGCTCCCACCATGAGCACGCTTCTAGATGCAACAGCATCGCCCAGCGCAACTCAAACTGCATCACCACACGAGGTGCAAGCCGAGCAACCTGAACCAGTTGCTCCTCAAGCCACAGAAGCAGCACTCCCTACACTCAGAGTTGCGTCTGAATCTGCCCAAGAACCAGTGTCACTGGTTACTGACGCTGTGGGAGATGTTCAACAGTCTTTCTTGGGAACATATGAAAAATTAGTGCTCAAAGGCGGCAGCTATCCAGAGTTGACCTATCACTACGAAGGAGCACAATTAATCGAGACATGGAAGTTGCAAAAACCTGCAACTCAGTTTATTTTCCTTGTTACGGAACAGGGTTTAAAAGCCGAAGTGACCCAAGATAATCGCCTTATTTTACTTGCCGATACGGCACCTCAAATTGAGATCGATACAGAACTAACCGACGCACAAGGCGCACGTACGCAAATTGCACAAACTGTATCGGACAACAGGCTCACGCTCACCCTGCCTGCCGACTGGCTCGCCGACCCACAGCGCGCATTCCCGCTTACGCTCAAACGCAGTTTCCACTCACTTGTTGTTCAAGAGATTTCTTCACGGGAGCTCTTAACGACAGTACTTCCCCCTGAATTAGTTACAACTGCAATCGATATTCCCGTTAGCAGTAAGTTTTTGACTGCGTTTAATGACTTGATTATTTTTTGGAATGCAGAGAACCACACGATTTACTCAGTAATCCACGGCGCAGCAGCACCAATCTTCACCGTACAAGCAGAGCCTGTGGCACTCAGCTGCACTTCTGAAACGTGTTTCTTTGTCACAGAATCAGAGCGATATACATTCACGCCACCTCTAAAGCAGCCTGAGACACCACTCGCTCTGAACCATGAAGACGCCCAACCGCTGAGTGAACGACCCATTGGCGGGTATGCAAAAACTGCCAGCACCGCATACCTTACATCCAATACAGACCCGAATGGATATCTGCTTAAAAAAACTGACGCATCTGACACGCTGCTTCTTGAGAACCTCACCTTTGCCGGAGAAGTTTCTGTCAGCCCAGATGGAAACACACTGGCTGTTTGGGCAAATGGGCAGCTCTATCTTTCAGAAAACGGCAACTCATTCTCAAAAATGAATCTTTCTGCAAAACCAACCGCACTCAGTGCTGCAAATGGTGGTGTTGTATATGCTATTGTTCAGTACGGGGATGAAGTTCAGGGAGTCTTACGAGTGACACAAGATCAAGTTCTTGCCCTTGCAGATGTTCAAGCAAGCTTTACTGCAGTACTTTGGAAAGATTCAGTACTGTACCTCAGTTATACACAAAATAGAAAAACCGGCTATCTGTTACTACTTCCATTAAGTGAAGTAGCGTGGAAACCAGTATGAAAATAAAGTGCCTACTTCTCTCACTGACCATCACTCTCACGGGAGGTCTGTATCTCATGAACCCGCAACTGGCACGAGCAGAGTATGCTTACAACGCGAGCAGTGTTACAACGACAGCTGGCACACAGCTCAATGATTTTCAATTTGCTGGCGCATCTGATGGTAATTACTGGCGTAGTGTTACAACCGCATCTGGTTTGGATCTTACGGTGACGTTCAGCAATGTTTCATTGGCAAGTGCCAATAAAATTCTTGTTCATTATGATGGGTTTGTTTCATCTGCTTCTCTTACCTATCAAATACAAATTAGAGATTTTACCAACTCCACCTGGAGAAATCTTATTCCACATGACACAACACTAGCAAATACAGCAGACTCAACAATAACTGGCCAAGTACTGTATGAGCTTTCTGCCTATGATGGCTATTTTAGTAATGGAAGTAACACTCCTATCTCTACTCCAGCTTCATACTTTGTCAATGGCAGCAACCAAGTCCAGATCAGGTTTTTATATTCTGGCTCAACCCCAGCACTAGAACTTGATGTCGATTATTTGAGCATCGAGCCCACGATTGATAATCAATTGACAGCTTCATCACTGACTAATACTGCAGGAGGGACCGTCACTAATGAATACAACGACACAACAACAGACGATAACACTACAAACTTACAAATTGCAGCCAATGCTTCTGGGATTGATGCCTACTTGAGTTTTACCAATGCTCCAACTCCATACACTGGGGCTAATACAATTTTGGTAGAGTTTTCTGGAATCAGGACAACAATTACTAATTATACTATCTCAATCAGAGACTTTACCAACTCCCAGTGGGACACTCTTTCGGCCACTCCGCTGACTAACACAGCTGATGCTACCAACTACTTTGCCACACTCACAGCTCAATCTGTCACTGACTATATTAGTAGCGGAGAGATCAGAGTGCGGGTCAGTTCTGCCTCAATTTCTGGTTCAGTCAGTATTGACTACGCCCGTGTCACCATTGGTTCTGTGGCAACCAATGCTGGAATTTATGTCGGGACTATCAGCCGTGGAACGAATGGTTCGGGGACCGTGGCCAGTACACAAACACTTGATACTTCAAGTGCAGATAGTGCTTGGGTAATCAACTCCACCAATACTACTGCTGTTACTACTACAGAATATAGTGGTGACTGTAACACTGCTACAAATCACTGTATGGCAGCAAATATTCAGATGCCAGTAACGCTTCCTTCAAATGTTTTGGTCTCAGGAGTGTACACAGCAGAGCGTTATGCAGTTAGCAATGCTGCTGTTGACGTTGAGTTTGGACTATTTGATGAACGGGTTGGACGCATAGCCACTACCCCTGCTACTGCTGTTGATGATATTACTTCAAGTATGCATATTCGTACGATAGCGTATGCAATGCCACCACAAATTGGAACTGACCGAATTACAACGATTCCTGTCTACCAACCCCAGCAACTAGTAGATACCTCCAACAATGCTATCCAGTGGTACGCTCGTACTACAGCTTCTGATACCACTGCACGCACCTTAACTATGGACTTTGTTTTTTCATCCATCCGGTATATTGGCCCTGAAAAAAGCATTACCGCTGCTTGGACCCCCACTGGGAGTACAGTTACTACTGGTTCCGTCAATGCCTCAAACTGGCGTTTTGCCATTCAAGATGATAACTCGTATTACGTCATTACACGGAGTGGTACAAGCACTGATATGTACCTTTCCTTTACCAATGTGGTCATCCCCACTGGTGCAAATAAATTACTTGTGCAGTCTCAACACCGCTGGGATGCTGCCTCAATTGCACACGAAATGTATATTTGGGACTTTGTCGGTTCCTCTTGGCGGGAAATCACACCACATGATACTACCTATACCTCTTCTGGTACGTTAAGTACTGAGCAGATATATCAGATAGAACTATTCAATGGCTATTTTGATAATGGAGCTAATGCAGCAGTTTCTACGCCACTCTCTAATTTTGTCAGTGGTGGAGAGGTGCGCATTCGCTACCTTGCTAGTGCTGCAGGAAATTTGAGTGTTGATTATGCATTTATTGAGTTTTCCAAAGATCCTACCTACTTCCCCACTTCAGTTACGATGACAAATGGTACAGTTACCAATCAATACACTGATACCTTCATCGATGACGCCACCACCAACTTTATTGTGACAAACTCTTCTGGTATTGACTACTACTTCCCGTTCACAAACGTTGTAACTCCGCCCACTGGTTCAAATGCGATGTACATTACCTACTCTGGTTTCCACACAGGAGCAACGAGCTACAATCTCTACATACGAAACTTTACAACCGCAAGCTGGGAAGCGATCAATGCCACAGCTCTTACTAATACAGCTGATGCTACGTATAGTTTTATTAAATCCATCTCCACTTGGAGTGACTATATTAGTTCCGGAGAAATGAGATTACGTGTCGCTACAACAGCAGCTGCAGGTTCTGCCAACACTGACTTTGTCAGAGTCATACTCGGGTCAGTTAATACTTCTGGAGCTGGTAGTGTGATTAGAGCTGGTGGAGAAATGCAAAATACAATTACTGCAGCACAAAATCTTGATCTCAGCACTACTTTTTCTTCATCACTCCATGCTTGGCGGCTTAAAAATTATGAAAGTACAATGAGTAACAGGACACTTGATGGACCAGCCAATATTTCGACAACGATAGATTTTCCATTAACTATTCCTACAAATAGTTATCCGCAACAAATTACCTATATGCTTCGAGGGTCAGTGTTGGCTGCATCACTTGTACCTCAGCCAAGTTTTATGGAGAGAAAAAACTACTTTGCTGATGCTACCAACATAAAAGCAGATCAAGCGAGTAATACTGCTGTCCCTACAGCAGTTAATACTGTTACGCTTGCTTCAACCACACAAGTAACCAGAGATGGCTGGTATATTTTGAACATACCAAATAGTATTGATACCACCGATAACGAGATTCGTATGCGGATCCGTAGTAGTGCTGCGCCGTACTTAGAAAGTTACTTCGATTTGGATGCAGCATTTGTGGCACTCAAATATGTTAATTAGAGGAACAAAAAAACTATCTCGATTAGAGATGCTTCGCAAAGCATGGAGTATCTTTTTTGTCTTTGTACTGCTGCAAGCGCAACTGCTGCAGTTACCCTACTTATTTTTAGAAGAGTACTTGCCAAGCTCGCCAATCACTGGACAAGTTGCCACAGGGAATACCGTTTCTGATGCTTCAGCAGATTACCAGTACTCAACATCGTCTGTGTCGGTAGTCACTTCAAACGCGAGCGTTGGAGACTTCATCAACACACAACTGTCTGATGGTGTTTACCACCGGGTCTTAAGTACAACCAGCGGAGTTGATGTCCAATACACAATCAATAATGTACGCTTGTGGGATGCCAATCGTATTATTGTGAAGTATGATGGCTCTGTCTCTTCTGCCACACTTGCATATCAGATACAAATTAGAGATTTCGCCAATTCCACCTGGAGAAATATTCTCCCTCATGAGGCAACGTATACTAACACTGCTGATTCAGGGACAGGACTCACACTCGCAACTGCTACAACTGGAGCACTCTCTGGAGGATACTTTGATATCTACGATGGCTACTTTAGTAACGGGAGCAATACGCCTGTTTCCACCCCACTCAAAAACTTTGTTGACTCTACTGGAAACGTACAGATTCGTTTTTTAAGTAGTGCTACAACTGCCAACCTAGAGCTTCGTGTAGACTACATTGCGGTTGAAGTAGCCAACAGTCCACAATATCTCCCAGCAGCCATCACCAATACAGCCGGGGGAACACTCACTAATGAATACACTGATATCACCACAGATGACAATACCACCAACCTTGCTAGTACTGCTATCGGTTCTGGTGTAGATGCGTACTTCAGTCTGAATAACGTAGCACTGCCGTATTCTGATGCGAACACCTACATGATTGAGTTCTCTGGTTTTAAGACCACTGTTACCAATTTCTCGTTATATTTGCGTGACTTTACCAACTCGCAGTGGGATCTCGTCAATGCTACAGCCCTTACTCACACAGCAGATAGAACTGATACCTTTGCGCTTGTTCCATCCACACTCTCACAAAACATGAGTGACTATATTTCTGGTGGAGAAATGCGCATTCGTGTTAACTCCGCTCAAACTTCAGGATCAGTGACTGTTGACTTTCTACGCCTTACTATCGGATCTACTGCCACCAATACTGGCATCTATCTCGGTACAATCACCCGTGGAACTACGAGTACAGGGACCGTGGCTAATACGCGCACCATTGATACCTCAGCGGCTGATAGTGCTTGGGTGCTGAATACATCAATTACTGACGCAAGAACGAGCACTGAATTGGCGGGTGATTGTAGTGCTCCAACAACTAACCATTGTGTCTCAGGAATTATCAAACTCCCTGTTACAGTACCAAATGACACAGTGGTACAAGAAGTTCTTGAAGTCGTCAGATTTAATACTTCCAATGCAGCTCTTGACTTAACTTGGGATACCAGAAATGATTCAGGAGGCTGGACCAACTATTCGGTAGCCCCAGCCACACAAACAACTGCGACAACTATGATTCGACAGTTCTCCAACCCTATGCCACCACAAATTGGAGCTGGTGTCTTAACAACAATACCCACCTTCACTCCTGCTCGGCTCGTTAATGATAGAAATAATTCAATTGATGTCCGTTTTCGGAGTACTGCATCTACAACTACAGCCTATACGGCAACAATTGATTTTATTTTTTCCAGTATTAAAACAATTAAACCACTCAATCAAGTAAAGCACCGTTTCCTCCCTACCGGTGGGACACTCACTATTGGAACCCAAACGACATCAAATCCACTGATGGCCATCGCTGATGATGCAGTAGCTTGGGACACAAACCCCAATGTGACAACAGGGACAGATGTGTACCTTATTTTCGGTGATGTAACTATTCCTACCGGAGCAAATAAATTGATTATTACTAGCAAACATCGCTGGGACGTAGCAAGTGCAACCTATGAGATGTATATCCGGGATCAGACTGCTGCAAGTTGGAGAGAAGTTACCCCACATGGCACAAACTTTACGCACGACTCAGTTTCTACAAACTACGACTACGCACAGCTTGAGCTCTATGATGGATTCTTTAGTAATGGAAGTAATACTGCGGTATCAACCCCACTCAGTAATTTTGTTTCTGGAACTGGTGAAGTTTGGGTACGGCTCGTAAGTACAAGTACAACAGCCGACTTAGACTGGGATTTTGCTCAAATTCAATTTGTGACTGACCCTTCATACACAGCTTCTGGTTTGACTGTCACCACCGGAACGCTTGCTAATCAATATTCAGATACCTACACTGACGATTCAACAACAAACGTCACTCTCACTCCCTCAGGTAATAGCATTGATGCCTACTTCAGTTTCAGAAATGTAGCAACTCCTCCAGAAGGATTTAATAAAGTTTTGTTGGAGATTTCTGCCAATAAAACCACTTCTGGCACATATAGTATATCGCTGCGTAACTTTACTACAAATTCATGGGAGGCCATTGCTAATGGCATTACTCGAACCGTAGATACGACCGAACAATTCTTAAGCTTTGATATTGGAGACTGGCGCAACTACATTAGCGGTGGCGAGATGCGGCTTCAGTTTGCATCGTCTGGCAGTGCAACTGTTTTGAATATTGATCAAGTCAAAATTACACTTGGGTCAAGCCCTGGTAGTGGCACTACAATAGCCTCATACTTTGGCGCTATTACTAACGGCACATCAAATGTTTTGGGTAATATGGATACCTACAATGCCACCAATCTGGTTGATAACACAAACTACATGACAGTAACTCATGCCAATACAACGAGTGGCCTGGGGGCGCTCAATGGACTCGAGGGCAAAGAACTTGAGGCAGATCTACCGATGAAAATAATGCCTGGAATTTCGCCAGTAGGCATTCTCTGGGCCTACCGAGCTTCAGCTGGCTCTGCAAGTTTCACGTATACACCAACAATTGAAGATAGTGGTGGCCATTTTATCTCGTTGACAAGTAGTGCTAAGTACACACTCCTTGGTGCAAATGCAATGCCCGGCGCTGCCGATACGACGACACTTGCGTTGGCCGCAGCAACCTACCGGAGTGGCTGGTATGTTGATTTAGTAGAAAACCTATGGAAGAATGCTGATAATCGCATTCGTTTTAGACTCTATGCCAGTACTGCAACAGTTTCAGAAACAAAACTGACTGTTGATGCGGTGTTTATGAGCTATCGTTGGGTACCAACTGCAACAACAGCAACACCATTGCAACAAATGCGCGGAGGCAAATGGTTTAATGCAAATGTAAAACAAGACCATACATTCTAACCCACATGAAACAGACAGGACAAACTATTCTCATTTTTACTGCAGGACTTGTCCTCGGTGCAGCTTTGGTTTTCGGACAGGGATGGTACGCACAAAAGAGGCACTACTCAGCTGGAAAAGCCCCGCAATTTGAGCGATTACAAGGTCAGTACTTATACACCAATCCGCTGCTTGAGTGTGATCTCTATCCACAAATTAGCAGCACACTCACGCCATTTGAAGACAAGTTGCGCACCTACATTTCATCTGCACTTGCAAACGGGAGTGTCAGCGATGTGTCACTCTACTATAGAGACTTAGTAAACGGCCCGTGGGTTGGTATCAATGAGAAAGAAGTTTTCTCACCTGCGAGTTTACTCAAAGTTCCGCTCCTCATGTCAATTTTTAAGATTGCTGACCATAACCCAACTTTCCTTGAACAAGATATCGTTTTTCAAAAAGAGCAGCAAAGCAAGAGACAGCAACAGATCGTTCCACAGCAAAGACTTGAGGTTGGTAAAAGTTATACAATTAATGAGCTTCTTGAGCACATGATTATTTACTCTGACAACGATGCAGCAAATGTACTTTCCTATGTAATTCCCCAAGTAGAGCTCTATAAGCCGTATACAGAGCTTGGTATTTTGGCACCAAAGATTGGGAGCGATGACTATGAACTCACTGTTATTCAATATGCCTCATTTTTGCGCGTACTCTATAACGCGACGTTTTTAGATCGTGAAGACTCAGAACGGGCACTTGCACTGCTTGCCACCACTGTCTACAAAGACGGGCTCGTTGCTGGTCTGCCTGAAAATACACGGATTTCACACAAATTTGGTGAAAGACAGTGGGATGACGGCCGTGAGCAACAGTTGCATGACTGCGGTATTATTTATCAACCAGTCCGCCCGTATATTCTTTGTGTCATGACTCGTGGTAAAGACCAAGCGCGTATGTCTGAAGTAATTAAAACTCTGTCTAAAATAACGTACAATGAAGTTGCGGTGCAAGTGACTGAGTAATCTATGAACATACCTAAAAGTGCAGCGTTCATTGTGTTAGCCGTCAGTGGCTTAATAGTTTTGGTCGCAGGTACCACAGGTGCTGTGGTCTGGTATATGCAGTCTCACCCAGGTGTGCTACAACCGGCACAAGCACCAGTAAAAGAAGCTCCGCGTGACACGCGTTCAGAACTTGATATTGTTCTGTCCGAAGTTCGCAAAGTCATGCTGCTCACTGATAGTGAGACACCAAGCCTCGTGACTGTTACTGAGGCTGAAAGGATGAAAACGCAGTCCTTTTTTAGAAATGCTGAGAATGGGGATAAAGTGCTCATCTACGAAACAGGGAGGAAAGCAATCTTGTGGCGGCCAAGTACGCACATGATTATCGAAGTTGGGGCAGTCATTAAAGAAGCCAGCGGTTCTGCAACGAAGCAACAACAAAAAAAATAAGAAGTGAGGAACGCTATGCGTAAAAAAGTATTGTTAATTTTACTACTGCTTGCTGTTGTCGGTGTTAGTTACGGCGGCTACCGCATCTATCAGCGCACCTTTGCCCAATCACCTGATGCAGCAGCAGAAACAGAAAAAGAAATTGCAGAAGTGGTACAAAAAGTGGGTGTCTTAACAGAGTTACCGACAGATCAAATTCCGGTGCTAGCAACGGTTACTGAAAAAGAAAAACTAGTAGCTCAACCATTCTTCGCACGTGCTGAAAATGGCGATAAAGTACTTTTTTACACTGCACTCGGGCGTGCAATTTTATATCGGCCATCTACGAATAAAATTATTGACATGACCGTTATTGCAGTGAATGAGCCACCAACAACTGCTGTGCCTGAATCTCCAGAGCCCACACCACAAGTTTACAGACCTCAAGTTAAGCTGCTCAACGGCACTGAGATACCTGGTTTAACTACGGTGTTTGAGAAAAAACTCGTAACACTGATCAGCCAATTTGAGGTAACTGACAAGACAAATGCTGCAGTAAAAACATACGAAAAGACACGGGTTATCGACGTCACAAAAAAAGCGACTGTCGCAGCACAACAGATCGCTGATACATTTGCCGTAAAAGTAGAGAGTACCCTTCCTGCAGAAGAGTCAGCTGGAGCAGCAGATATCGTGGTTATCCTAGGTACTGATGCCAAATGATGCTTAAAACGAGCACACACTGCCAAAAAACTTGGTACACAAAATATATTGCCTCGCTTTTCACCAATCTATAACCGAATAAATCTTGGGGCTTATTTCGCACTGCACCAGTGAACTGTTCAAGAAACCAGTAGAGAACTTCACCTGCGCTGCGCACGATCCAGAACACGCTGGTTGCAACCAAAAAGAAGTGCCATGACTGCAAAAAAAGAGCTGTAGCGCTCACGATACTCCAAAACGGTGAAAGAACTAACACATCGCCCCACACGAACGCACCAAACAGTGCAGCGGCTGGTGTGAGTGAAAAACTTTTCTTTTTGTAGGCACATGCCCTATACGCAACGGCTGTCAAAATAAGGTGCAGCCCGAGGCTTCCCCAGAGAAAGAGTGTTTGAACTTCGTTCATATCAGTATTGTACCAGACATGCAGTGACATCTTGCCAAATAGAGAAATCTGCAGTAAGCTGGAAACCTATGGCGGCTACCAAGTATCAAAAGTATATTGAACTCATGAAGACAAATCACGCTGAGCTCTTTGCCCGGTTTCGTGAAATCCATGATGGCTTTTCTGCAAATCCTAAAAAGTGGGAAAGTGAGTTCCACACTGTCGGGCGAGATGTCCTTGATGCGGTTCGTTCTTGGGAGCGCCGACTCTGCTCAGGCTCAGAGAAAGGTGCCTACGCACAGTACTCAGTCAAACTAGCAGAAAAGTTTTGGGGTGAAGTGAAAAAAATATTTCCCCTTATCGATCAAGTTGGCTTACACGTAAAGAAGTAACGCCTCTCTTTATCCTATAACTATTGACCTTTCTCGGATGTGTGCTATACTACTCCTAACTGTCTGAAAAATACCCTTATATGACAGTGGTCAGCAGCAGTTCATTTTTTTAATTTAACTCGTTTTTGCCCACACCGTTTTTCAACAGAATGAAAGTTTTTATGTTTCGACCCTCCGATCGAGGACCGGCTCGCCGTTCATTTGGTGGACGCCCACAATTTAGTCAGAATCGTTCACGAAGACGACCTTCTGCACACATTGATCCGCAGCGTTTTGTTCGCAAAGCAATGCCAATGGAGAAAGTCACCTACACTCCTCAACATGCCTTCACCGACTTCGCAATTTCTGAAGAGTTGAAGAAGCGCATCATTGATCGTGGGTATACAACACCAACCGCAATTCAAGATCAAGCGATCCCGCTCATTCTTGAAGGTCATGACGTTGTTGGTATCGCCAACACCGGAACCGGTAAGACAGCTGCATTTTTAGTACCGCTCATCGATAAGGTACTCAAAAATGAAGATGAAAAAGTGTTAATCATCTGCCCAACCCGTGAGTTGGCAGTGCAGATCAGAGACGAGTTAATTCGCCTCACCCAACGCTCACACATTTTTTCAGCACTCTGCATCGGTGGAAGTGCACTTGGGCCACAGATTCACACACTCAAGAGAAATCCTCAGTTTGTGATTGGTACCCCAGGAAGACTGTGTGACCTTGATAAACAGCGAGCACTGCACTTTGGTGACTACGCAAACATCGTGCTCGACGAAGTTGACCGAATGCTCGACATGGGCTTCATTCAACCAATCCGCATGATTGCCAGCAAGTTACCACAAGAGCGACAGACACTGTTCTTCTCTGCGACCTTGTCTTCACAAATTGAAGGTATCATGTATGCATTCTTGAAAGAGCCTAAGTTTGTCTCAGTGAAAACACAAGACACTGCAGCCAACGTCGATCAAGATATCATTCGTGTGAATGGTCGAAATAAAGTTGATATTCTCCATGAGCTCTTAAAAACTGATGGGTGGGAAAAGGTTATCGTCTTCGCTCGCACAAAACGAGGCGTCGAGAAACTTTCACGTCAGTTGTATGACCGCTCTGTTGATGTTGCTGCAATTCATGGCAATAAAAACCAGAATCAGCGACAACGCGCACTGGAGATGTTCAAGAAGAATCGCATTCAAGTCTTACTGGCAACAGACGTTGCTTCAAGAGGTCTTGATATCGACTCAGTCACACACGTGGTGAACTTTGACATCCCAGAATCATATGAAGATTATGTGCATCGAATTGGACGAACCGGCCGTGCCGATAAAACGGGCATCGCGATTACGTTCATTGATTAACACTCTTTTTTCGCAGTGATACTCAAAACCGCTCCCCTCCAGGAGCGGTTTTTTGGTATGATACAGCTGTAATGATTATCCCCATTTGGCAAGAAATTGGTCAATCTACCCATCAACTTGCGGCTGCCTACTCTCGTCTCTGTAACGAACCAGTCACCCACACGGGCACGCTCGATCCACTGGCACGAGGTGTAGTAGTTTTACTTACTGGTGAGGACCGTTTTAAGAAAGGGGCAGAGACTGCCTGGAATAAAACCTATGAGTTCTCGATTCTCTGGGGTGTACAAACTGACAGTGACGACCAGCTGGGGCTCATACAACACCTGGGGTGTATACCCACAGTTGCACAAGTTACCACAGTCCTTGCAGATTTTCCCACAACATATGAGCAAGAGCTGCATCCATTTTCTGCGCGAAGATTCCAAGGGAAGTCTTCATTCGAGTGGGCGAAAGCTGGAGTTGAACTCCCCGTCAAAGTGCGTACTGTCACGCTAGAGCACCTATCGATAACTGGCAGTAGTGAGCTTTCTGCAACTCAGGTACTACTTGAGCACGAAGCACTCATCAAGCAAATCTCGGGCGACTTTCGCCAAGAAACAGTTATCGCAAGTTGGCAGTGCTTGCAACAGCACGATTCATTTTTTATTACTCACCACTCTGTTCAGGTGAGTACCGGCACCTACATTCGCCAGCTGGTACACGATCTCGCAGCAGCGTGTGGCTTCCCCGCTACGACCTACGCAATCACCCGTACTAAGAACGGCTTGTATCAAAAAGAAAGTTGCCAGAGTGATCTTCAGGAAACCTTCAGGGAAAAGCACTAGAATACAGATATGAAACTATTACTTGTTGAAGATGAGCTCAAACTAGCTGCTGCTATAAAACGAGCGCTTGAAATCCAGAAGTACACCGTTACGGTTGCTTCAGATGGTGAAACTGGGCTTGATCTGGCAAGTGAAGGGGCATTTGATCTCATTCTCCTCGACCGGATGCTGCCCAAACTCGACGGGCTCTCGCTCTGCATTGAGCTGCGCTCACAAGGAGTTAAAACACCCATTATTATGCTCACCGCAAAAGGCTTAACAGTCGACAAAACTACCGGGCTCGATGCCGGTGCAGACGACTACCTCGTTAAACCATTTGCCTTTGAAGAACTATTTTCTAGAATCCGCGCACTGCTCAGACGGAGCGGACAGAACACAAGCACTCGACTGAGGGTTCGCGAGCTGAGTGTCAACACAGACACAAAAAAAGTTTTTTA
>CAYMVN010000019.1:0-17107 GCA_964394125.1 uncultured Pseudomonadales bacterium
GAGTTTTCCGCACTAGGTGGAAGCTGGCACGGAAATACTGACGATATGTTTGCTTTGTATCGCACTGAGAAACAGTGGCTAGTTTAGTAGTACCTCAAGAAAGTAGCTGCCGTACTTCTCCCACTTAACCTCACCGACACCAGAAATTGCGAGCATCTCTTCTTTGTTTTGTGGCTTTTCTGTCGCCATTTCTAGGAGTGTTGCATCACTAAAAATCATGTAGGCTGCCAGTGAGTGTTTGAGCGCGAGCTCTGAACGAACTTTTCTTAACTTCTCAAAGACTGGATTTGCGTAGTACTCTTTCTTTGCTCGTTTCTTTTTCTTCGGTGCACTCTGTTTGGTAACTGTCTGACGCGCAATGTAGGTATCAAGCAGCACTAAGCGTACTTCACGCCCTTCAGCCAGAACTGTCCTTCCATACTCGGTGAGAGAGAGTGTCTGATCGTGGGCAAAATTGATGGCAACGAGCCCAAGATTTTTAATTTGCGAAACGTAAAAATGCCAAGACGCAAAGCTCACTTTTGTGCTTGTCGGCACGAGCTCCTGTACTAACTGTGCAGTTGTTAGTCCACCACCTTTTTTTTGGGCTCGCTCAATATGCTGCAGTACTTTTTTCACCAGCGCAGTGCCGTTTAATGACTCGAATGGTTCCATGCAGATGTCACAGTTCTGACAGTCGTGTGGATAGTGTTCACCAAAGTAACTGAGGAGTATCTTTCTTCGGCAGATTACCCCTTCAGCGTACTCTTTAATGCGTTCTATTTTTGCAAGCTGTAACTGGCTTTGACCAGCAGAGCTACTGAACTTTTTAATCATCTCAATATCAGCGTAGGTGTAAAAAAGCAGTGCTTGGGCGGGGGCTGAATCTCGACCAGCACGGCCAATTTCTTGATAGTACCCCTCGATGTTTTTGGGGATGTTATAGTGAATTACCCAGCGAACGTTCGACTTATCAATTCCCATGCCAAACGCAATCGTAGCGCAAATGATTTGCGTTTTGTCGCGTACAAAACTCTTTTGAATACGGGTGCGTTCAGCAGAACTGAGCCCTGCGTGATAGCATGCTGCAGTGAATCCGAGTGCTTGTAGTGAGTCGGCGAGCTTTTCAGTTTGTTTTCGAGATAAGCAGTAGACGATGCCAGAAAGTGTCCGTTTGTCATCCAAAAACGCTGCAATTTTTTCAACTCTGTTCTCACCGGGTACAACAGTAAGAGAGATATTTGGCCTGTCGAATGAATCGATGATAATCTCTGGTTCATCAAGTTCAAGCTGCGAGAGAATGTCTGCTCTGGTCGCATGATCTGCGGTGGCGGTGAGTGCGATAATAGGCACCTTTGGAAAGCGCGTTTTAATATGTGACAGCTGTGTGTAGTCAGGGCGAAAGTCGTGTCCCCACGCCGAAATACAGTGCGCTTCATCGACAGCGAACAGACTAACAGCTACTTTCTTAAGCAGTTGAGAGAATTCAGGACTAATGAGCCGTTCTGCAGAAACGTACAAGAGCTTTAACTTTTTACTTAAGAGGAGCTCAGTAATGCGTTCTTGTTCATCACTCTCTAAACTACTGTTGAGAAACTCTGCGGCAACTCCATTGGCTTGCAGTGCGTCAACTTGATCTTTCATAAGTGCGATGAGTGGCGAAATAATAATGGCAGTTCCGGGCAGCACCAGAGCTGGAACTTGATAACAGAGTGACTTTCCACCCCCTGTTGGCATCAAAACAAATGCATCTTTACCAGACAGAACTGCGGTAATGGCAGTTTTTTGTGTCTCGTGGAAGTGTGAGTAGCCAAAGGTCTTTTTAAGGATCTGTTCAGCTTGAGAAAAAAGGTCTTGAGAAACAGGCATACCAGCCATTCTACTATACTTACCTTGCATGAAGTGGAGAAGTGTGTGGCAGTTTGTTAGCGGAAACTAGCAATCAGTGCAGCAGGATCAGCCATTCGCGGTTGTGTAACCAGTGGCGCAGTTTCGAGTTGTATGAGCTGTTCGTGGTATGCAGGCCGATCTGACTCATACAACACCCCAATGGGGAACTTCTCGTGCTGTGGCTCTTGGGCTTTCTCTAGAGCTGCTGCAAAGTTTGTTTTGTCGTGCTCTTTGAGCTCGTATGAGTTCTTGAAGTAGTAGGCGTATGAGTTTGTTTTATTAAACGTCACGCACGGTTGCAGGACGTTAATGATAGAGAAGCCTTTATGCTGAATGCCTGCGGTGAGAATGTTTGTGAGCTGTGGCAGATTCCCAGCAAATGCTTGTGCAACAAAACTTGCGCCTTGGCTGAGTGCAAGCATGAGCCCGTTGACTGGCGACTCAACGACACCTTGTGGTGTTGACTTGGAAACGGCACCTTTTTTAGCTGTGGGTGAAACTTGCCCTGTGGTCAGTCCATACACACCATTGTCATGTAAAATAACGGTAATATCGTGATTTCCTCTGCAGGCGTGCAAGAGATGATTGCCACCTTCGCCGTAGAGTGCCCCGTCACCGCCCACGACAATAACTGGCAGCGCATGGTTTGCCAGCTTGCACCCAACCGCATTGGCAATGGATCTGCCGTGCAGCGTGTGCATCGCATAGGCGTTAAGAAAGTCATTCATGTTTCCTGCACAGCCGATATCAAAAGCCATGACCGTTTGTGAAGGCTCGTAGTGGTTATTGACCAGTGCATTCATGATTGCCCGACCAATTCCCCAGTTACCACATCCAGGGCACCAAGTAGGGGTGTAGCTTGTAAACTCTGCGACTGTTGCCATAGACTTCCCTTATTACTTCATTAATTCAAGAATATTTGTTTCTAGTGTTTCTGCTTCAATTGGTCGTCCGTCAAACCGAGTGACGGTGTGTTTTGGAACAAAGCCTGTTGCCATTCTTAGGAGCCCGGCAAACTGGGCCGTCATGTTGTTCTCGATCATGATGTAGGTAGCCTCGTGCTTGAGGAGTGGAGTAATCAGTTCGGGGCTCAGTGGATGGACGTGTGTGAAGTGCAGGTGCGCAACGGACTGTCCTTTCTTGGTGAGACGTTGCCAGGCAGTGCGAACAACACCTTTTGTACCGCCCCAACTGACGAGAATAACTTGTGCTGATGCAAGTTCTCCGGCAACTTCAGGAAGCGGGTAGTCTTTAGAAAGATATGTGTTAATTTTTTGTTGCCGTTTCTGCGCTTGTTGTACGCGTATAGCGGCATCTTCTGTGGTGTGACTGTCCTCGAGATGTTCGTATGAGTTTGCCTGAAAGTAGGTGCCTGGTGTGCCAGGATTCAGCCTTGGCGAGATGCCATCTTCAGAGAGTGCATAGCGCTTGTACCCATCAGGAGCTGTAGTAAGTAACTTACCGCGATCAATTGGCTTTTTTAGCACTTCCGCTAACTGACTTGCCGAGATGCTCTCGTGTGCTTCAGAAAGATTTTTGTCTGAAAGGACAATAACGGGAAGTTGATAGCTGTCAGCAAGATTGAATGCCTCTTGAGTGAGTGCAACCATCTCGAGTGGATCTCCTGGTGCAATGACGATTTTTGGGAACTCGCCGTGACCAGCAAAGCAGGCACAGTAGAGATCGCCTTGCTCAGTCCAGGTCGGCATACCGGTTGCGGGGCCTGGCCGTTGGGCAATAAAGACAACGATTGGTAACTCAGCAACACCAGCATACGAGATAGATTCAGTCATCAGGGCAAAACCGCCACCAGAAGTGCCTGTTGCAGCCCGCACGCCCATGAATGATGCTCCGAGCGTCTCGTTCACAACACCGATCTCATCTTCTGCATGGCGAACAACCATCCCTGTTTGTTCTTGCCAAGCTGCAAGGGTTGTAAGCACGGATGACGAAGGTGACATGGGGTAGGCAGCATAAAACTTACAGTCAGCGGCAACTGCTCCCAATGAAAATGCTTCATTTCCAGCCAGTAACACGCGCTCTTCTTGTGCCACACCTGAAGAAAGAACTGGTCGGCACAGAGAAGCGAAATGCGTTTGAATGTAGGTGAATCCTGCATTAGCACACGCGATATTCTTTTCTGCGATATCAGTGCCTTTTTTATGAACGAACTGTTCTGAAATAAGTTCACTGAGCAGCTCGAATGAGCCACCTACAAGAGCGCAACTTGCTCCCAGTGCAACCATGTTAATCATGACTTTTTCTGCTTGCAGTTCGTTGAGTAGGTCTTGCATTGGTAGTGCGACCGGGACGCCCGTAATTGAGGGGGTAAATTGCGAGGGATCAAAGAGAATGAGTGAGTCTTGTGTTAATCGTTCTGCATG
The DNA here is from genome assembly GCA_964394125.1 of uncultured Pseudomonadales bacterium. Lineage (GTDB taxonomy): Bacteria > Patescibacteriota > Microgenomatia > UBA1400 > PJMF01 > OMIS01. The sequence goes on from CAYMVN010000019.1 coordinate 4,254, forward strand.
CAACGTCGCAGTTTCTGCATTAAAGCAGACGAGGCAGTCAACAACTCGTTTTGTTGTTGCCAGTGGTTCTCTGCTACAGAGTGACTCGGCAGTGTTGTGCCCACCTTTAATGAGGGAGGGATACTCTGAGGTATCGTAGACATGTAAACCAGAACGAACCATCAGTTTGCTCATTAGTAAACCGGTCGTCATAACACCAAGGCCAGCTGGGGCACCAATTTTCCATAAAAACTGTGAGGCTGTTTCTTCCATGGCTCCTTTATGCTGTCTGCTGCGCGAGTGCAGTGCTTAATTCCTTTGCCCAGGTGAGGATCTGTTGTTGTGCTAACTTTTCATCTCCATAGTAGTGATCAATCTTGAGTGGAGGCAGTACTTCTCGGGCGCCAATTTTGAGAATAAATTTTTGCAGATGTGCGGCTGCACCACAAAAAACAGTGTAGCTTGAGTCTCCCAGAGCAAGAACTGCCATCGGTTTTTGAGGTAGCTGTGCGTTCTCAAGCTGCTGCATGAGCATAATGAAGTCTTCATGAGGGACGCCCTCTTGACCAAGGTGATCCCAGCTAGGTGAGGCAAGCACACACACGTCAGCTGCTGCAAGGTCTTCGAGCCGCGTCTGAGCTGCCATGAGTGTCGTTGCGGTGTGACCAAGATCGGTTAAGTTCTGAGCCAGGTTTTCAGCTGCCATAAGCGTGCTGCTTGAGTAGGTGGCATAGACAATCGAAATTCTCATAGTTGTATCCTACTACATGCCGATACGCTTCACAAGAAAGCATCGGTTAGTGCTTCGAGTAGCCCGCTAGTACAGTGGCGTTTGGCTGAGAAATGTCGGTTGTCCGTGCCCAGGGTAGAGGAGGAGGAATGCTGGCAGCTTTTTAAGTGTTTCCAGCGAAGAAAATAAGTCTTTTTTACTTGAATAACTGAGGTCTGTCCTGCCAATTGAGTCTGCAAACAGCGTGTCACCGCTGCAAAGCGCAACAGGGTTCCGCGTTGCTGTCTCACTGATGAGGTAACAGACGCTGCCTGGCGTATGGCCTGACGTCCGTATAACTGAGGCCGAAAATAACCCAATCGGTATTTCTTCGGGTGCTTCAAACAGTGTTGTGGGGAGGGGAACTGGATCAACAGGGTGCTTGAGCCAAAACTCGGCACTTTTTTGTGCTTCCCCAATAAGAAACAGGTCTGCTTTGTGCAAATAACTAGGACAGTTAAAGTTCAAGCTGAGTTCGAGTAGACCAAGACAGTGATCAAAATGACCGTGCGTGAGCAAAATACCAGTGACTTGCAACTGTTCAGTAAGACAGTACTCACTAATCATCTCGGCGCCGTCACCGGGGTCAATGATTACAGTTTCTCTTGTTGTAGGGCATGTTATAACGTAGCAATTTGTAGCAAGCTCACCAACAGTGAAGATCTTAATGAGTGGTCGCTTCTGAGTTTCAGACATGTGCTAACAGTTGTAACACACTCGCTGAAATTAAGATGAGGAAGTACGTAACACTCTGGATTGCTGGAGTGATCAGCGCGCTGATAGGTGAGGTGCCGCCCCATCTCCAGAGCAGTGCAATGAGAATGTACAGGCCAAAACGACTCATCAGTGCGTCATACTCAAGTGCTGTGTGTTTTGGTAAGAGTGCGAGTAAAATCTTACTTCCGTCGAGTGGATAGACGGGTACTAGGTTGAAAACTGCTAGCATGACGTTGTAAAAAATAAGAAAGCCTTGTAGCTGAAGCAGCAGTTCATGCGTGCCAAAAATAGTGTAGAGCACCGGGAAACAGACCGCAAAGAGAAGTGCTAGGAGAATATTAGAAAGTGGCCCTGCTGCCGCAATAAGCGCCGTGTCTCTAATGGGGTCTTTGAGATTATATGAATCGACTTGCACTGGTTTACCCCAACCAAAGCCAACTAAGATGAGTAGTGCCGTACCGAGTGGATCGAGGTGTGCTAAGGGGTTAATGGTTAATCTGCCTTGATAGCGCGGTGTCGGATCTCCAAGTTTGTCTGCCGCCCAGGCGTGAGCAAACTCATGAATACTCAGTGAGAGCACAATTACCCCGAGTGTAATAAAAAAGAGCAGCGGATTTGAAAAAAGAAGTTCTATGAGTGACATATGTGTCGCATTATACATAATTGCATAGATGAGTTCGAGGTGATAAAATACTCCAGCTTATGTCATTTGCTTATAAATTTCCAGTAACCGCACACATTGGTAACAAAGTGTCGCATGCTAAAAACCGTTCTAAGCGCGCGTTTAAGTACAATCTTCACACGGTTACCGTGTTGATCGATGGTGTACGCCGCCGTATGCGTGTTCCTTCACGCGTCCTCAAGGTACTTAAAAAGAGTGGTCTTACCACACACTATAAAGCAGCAGTCTAGTTGCTTTATATATCTTTAACTTCTGAGAAGTGAACGTTTGTTTTGCCTTCAACTTGCACAGTTTCAAGTCGGAGCTTATTCTCGTGCAGTGAACAACTGTGGATCTTGAGCCTTTTTACACCAGCTGAAGTAGGAAAGAGTGTCCAGAGCCCTGGCCAAGGTGAGAGTGCTCGGCATGCTCGTTCAATGAGTACCGCAAGGTTCGGCGCGCTCTTGGCTGCAGCGCGGATCACTGCAGAAGTTGTACCGTCACGCTCACAGACTTCTATTGAGCTCGGCTCAGTTTGTGCTGCTGTGAGTACCTCCCACGAAACAAAACCATCTTCTTTTGAGAATCGCTCAGCCTTTGGTGTAGGAGAGAGGGCTGGTTGTGGGGTAGTAGCGAGTGGCTGTCCGCAGTACTGTATGCAGAGATCGGCAAGGAGTGGCGAAATAGTGTTAAAGGCCGTAGCGTAGAAGTCAGCTGCAGTCCAGGTTGGTTGCACAGTGAGTGGAAGTTGTGTAATAACTGGCCCTTCATCAAGCCCACTGCTCATCTGCATGAGGGTGATAGCACTGTGTGTCTCTCCATACAAAAGTGTGTACTGCCCAGGAGAACTGCCGCGCCAGCGGGGTAGCAGTGAAGGGTGGATGTTCAATGGGCCAACTTTTGGCAGCTCTAGCAGCCACTGCGGAACAATGTAGCCAAAGTCAACGACGAGCAAGATGTCTGGTGCAGCAAGTGAGTTTAGTTTTTCTTTGATAGTGGCATCTATTTTTTTATTAACCAAAGTATATGAAAGAGTATTCGCCTCAGCAGCCTCATGCACTGGGTTTTGTGTGAGCAGCTGTTTTCTGCCAATGACTCTGGGCTCGGGGGTTATGCAGTGTGTTACCTCGAACCGTTCATCCTGTAGAAAGGCGTCCATACACTGCTTTGTAAATCGTGTTGTACCAGCAATCCAGACTGTTTTTTTTGTCATATTAGTAGAGTGCGACGAGTGATGCGTCAATAAGTTCGAGCTTTCCACCACGCTTTCCTTGATAGAGCGGTAAGTTGAAGTGTCTTGTATAGTCGGTAAAAAGAATACCCTCAAGATGATCAAATTCATGTTGTACAACTCGGGCAGGGAAGTCTTCAAACTCTTCTTCTCTTGGTTCACTCAGTGCGTTGCCCTCAAGCACCTGGTAGCGAAGTTTGAGTGAGTGGTGGCGAGGAACCGGCCCATACAGCCCGGGGATTGAGAGACAGCCCTCTAGATACGGATCATTTTTATCTGGCCCAAAGGTGATCTCTGCACTTTTGTTAATGATTTCAGGATTGATAAATACACGCATCCCATCGTCAAGATGTGTGGCAAAAACTCGGTAGAGAGTTGCAACTTGTGGAGCAGCCAGACCGACACCTTTTGGATTTCGTGTAGCGTAGAGTGTATCCTCAAGCTCACTAATAAAGTGCGCAAAGCGAGGCTCTCGTGCTGTCACTGCCTGTGCATGTTCGCGAAGAGTGTTATTTGGTGCGGTAATTATTTTCATGTTGTTTTGCGATTTCTTTGTTTAATTCAGCTATTTTCTGTAGTATATCAGTTGCGTTCGGGTTACTGTATTTTACTATATATTCGAGCTGTTCGAGAGCGGCTTCTAGTTTTCCTTGTTTTTCATACTCTGCAGCGAGTTGTGCGCGTGCAGCATCGTAGTTCGGTTTGAGCCGGACAGCCTCTTCAAGAAGCGCTGTCCCGTCAGCATCATGCTGTAAGTCAATCTCAATCAGTCCAAGATTATAGACAACTTTTGCGTCAGTTGGTGCTAGCTCACGGGCACTGGTGAGCACTTCTTGTGCTGCGGTGAGGTAGAGGTCATCAAACTGTGAGAGCAGAATGAGCGAACGAGCACTGGTTTTGTAGTAGTTGAGCTGGCGAGGGTTGAGCGCAAACGTTTGTTTAATTGCTGCAACCGACCGGCTGGCGAGCTGTGCTGCCGCAGTGGCTTGACCAACTCGGGCAAGCTCTACAGCAATATTTGCATACTCTGAACCAAGTGTATCAATAAACAGAGCCTCACCGGGATTACGCGCAACTGCTGTTTCCAGTGCGTGCAGCCCTGCCTTCGACTGTCCGGCTGCTAAGAGCTGTTTCCCGCGCGAGAACTCCATATCAGCAGTCCAGTACCGCATGAGGGTGAGGAGACCAGCAACAGCGATAATTCCTGCCACTGACAGTACAACCAGTGCAGTGCTTTCTGAAACATTCTGGTTGTCTTCATAAGAGTCTGTTCTTCTTTCTAGTGCAACTGCGCAGGCAGGATAAAGAAAAACGAGTATCGAGACAACAACAGTTGAAAAGCCAAAAAAGTTACTGACACTAATAGCAACAAGACTTGCCAGAAACGCTGCTCCGAGCAGTTTGCTCTCGTTCTCAATAGCGTCTGATAAAAATGCGAGTTTGAAAAAGAGCAGTGCACACGCACCGAGAAAAAGACAGTAACTGAGCAAGCCAACAATCCCTGTGGTGGCTAGATAGTTCAGGAACTCGTTGTGTGCTTTGTTGTACAAAAAGTCCCACTCAGAGACAAGATTATGCTCAACTGGACGGTCAAGATAGTAGCTGTAGGCAAATGTTTCTACCCCAGACCCAAACAAGGGGTATCGCTGCCATACTTTTAAGGCTCCAGACCACACGATTTTTCTGATGTCACCCGAGTCTGTTCCTCCTGCCTCTAAGCGGTCCACAGTTTGCTGCGGGGCAACAACCGGTGCCGATTTTTCTGCAGTCAGGAGCTGGCGAAGTGGCGTGTTATACCACGCCGCAAGACCTGCAAAAATGAGTGTAGTGACTAATACAGGTGCTAGCTTCTGTATCGTAATTTTTTTCCGAATAAGCCAGTACAGTAGTGAGGCACCAAGTACTAGAAGACTGATGAAAACGGCGAGAATACCAGACCGTGACTGAGTAAAAACAAGGGCAACTACAAAGAGGAGTGAAGCAGCCGTGAGTGAGTGTTTTGCATACCAACTTTTTGCTGTCATACTGAGGACAAGACTGACTGGAATAAGCATGCTCAAAAAAGCAGCAAGCCAGTTTGGTTGCCCAAATGTCGCGAACACCCGAGACTGGACGTCTTGAATCCAACAATCCACTCCAAACGATGTTCCTCCAGAAACAAGCAGACAGCTCACTGAGTGTCCAAAGTGTTCAAGTATGGCATAAACACTGACGATGCTTCCTGAGATAAGCAGCGAGTAGAGAAGTCTCTTCACATCGCGCGCCGTGAGCGTTCCAAGTGCTGCATAAAAAAGCACTGCATAGGCGAACGTTGAGAGTAACCCTTCATTAAACCGAGTGTAGTAACCAAAAAAAGAGGTGAACGGATGAATAGAAAAAATAGTTGAGAGCACCTGTGAAACAATAAAGATTCCAAGTGGAATACTTAAGAGTGTGTGTAGCACCGGCTTCTTCTTCCCAAACACAACTGAAAGAAAGAAACTCACCGCAATGAGTAGAATGAGAGCGTAGGAAAGCATCAACTTATTAAACTCAAAGAGCTCTTCAGTATTGAGCAGAAAAAAGAGAGGAACTGTCAGGCACAAAAAGTGTAGTAACCAAAGGGTTATCCTTCTCCAGAAGGAAGCCGAGTAGAGAGTGTTTTGAGTTTTGCTTGAATACACAGGTATATGGTACACTTGGTATAGTAGATAAGCAAAGACACAGTCTGCACGGTATTTATTATGAACACTACTGCCCCCCAATCTAACACTCAACCTACTCCGTACTCGTACGTCGATGAGTATATGCCGCCACAAGCGTCACAACCAGTGCAACCGCAAACTCCGCCACCGACAGCCGTTGCAACCCCAGCTCCTGTCGTAACACCGACCCCAATACAACCGGTACAACCACAAAAAGCTGTTGAGCAACCTCCTGTTGTTCAACAAAAGTCAGAAGCTGCTTCAGAACTACTTGAAGATCAAAACATCTTTACTCTGCTTGGCGTATTAGATGGAACTGAAGATCAGCGCGATGAGTTCCTTGATGAGTTACAGCAAGTAATTTGGGAAGACTTTTTGGAGTATGACGTGAAGCTCTTGGTAACTAAAAGTGAGCAAGATGAGTTAACGGTTCTACTTGAAGACTCAAAGAGTAAAGATCTTGAAAAACAAGAAAAGGTTGTTGTTTTCCTTGAAAAGCTCATCCCCGATCTTGAAGAGATCATGCTTGAGAAAGCGCTTGAGCTGAAAGAAGAAATGGCCCGGGAGCGCGTTAAGTCCTACAAGAATTTATATCAAGGACAATCTGAAGTACTTGAGAAAGTTGCAAAGGCTGAAGAGTTAATGAACACAAATAAATGGTATTCTGCCGCACAACTGTTAAATACAGTGAAGTAAGTGAGACGAGCTCTAGATTCGAACTTCTATCTTGACTGTGGTTCAACCAGCACGAAGGTGTTGTATAAGCAGCGCGTTATTTGGCACCAGCCAACCTGTATTGCATTTCATACCGCTACAAACTCTGTGCTTGCCGTAGGGACTGCTGCCTACGAACTTGTAGGGAAGACTACGGGCACAGTACGCGTCGCCTTTCCGGTACAAGATGGTTTTGTGGCTGATACCTACCTATTTGAGCAGTTTATCGGCGCTGTCCTCAAACAACTCAGACCAAACATTCCTTTATTGGATCATTTCTTTGGTTTACCAGGGAAGTTGGCAACGCTTACTGAGCTTTCTGTTGCAGAAAAAGAGGTACTTAAAAAACTGTTGCCACACATCGGACTGAGGCGTATGCAGCTTGTCCCTCAAGCCCAGGCAGCACTGCACTCACTTGGTCTGGCAGACAAAATGCAGGCCCATGGTTGTCTCATTGATATGGGTGGACAAGTGACAGAAGTCTCACTTTTGATCGCCGGAAAAGTTTCACAGACACTGCGCCTCGGCTGGGGTGGAGTACAGCTGACTGAAGAGATTCAGAAACTAATCGCAACGCAAACTGAGTGCGCAATTAGCTGGTCTACAGCAGAAAAATTAAAGTGCGAAATTGGGAGTGTACTCCTAGATAAAAAGAATGAAAAGCGATCAATCTGGGGGAAGCAAGTAACGACGCACCTAGGAAAAACGCTCGTTGTCAGTAGTAATGACCTCTATGACGTTTGTAGTATTTTTGCACATGATTTAGTGAGAGCAATTAAGTCGATGCTCAGGGAGGCACAGCCTCAAGTTGTGACTGCTGCACTTGAACAAGGCCTCTTCTGTGTAGGCTCAGGTGCGCTTTTACACGGCTGGGAACAGTTCTTGAGTCAAGAGCTCCATACGCACGTTGTTATTCCTCAGAACCCAGAGCTTGTTGTTGTGAAAGGCATGGCGAGCATGTTACAACAACAGTAGCTATGGTAGTTAGAAACACACAAGTTATCTTAAAAGTTCTTACTCACTTGTCTGTTTGGTGTGTTATTTTGCTTGCAACCAGAATCGGGTGGCAGCACGAACTTGCAGCAGACTACACACTATTTTTTGCACCAGTACGTGGGCTTTCAGTGTCGCTGTTTCATGCTGTACAGTATGGAACTGAGGTTGTACTTGTACCCTGGAATGAAGCAACTGAATTGCGTGAATTAAAAATACGATACGTAACACTGCTCGCTGAACAACAAGAACTTGAACAACTGCGACAAGAGAACGCAGAGCTCAGAAAACAGATCGCAATTCCAGAACGACAACGGATTGGCAAACGTTTCGCGAGCGTCTACTCGTACGTATTCCCGAGTATTTCTAGCGGCAGCAGCGATGGTGTTAGTTCTGGAATGTCGGTACTCCAGGATGGTATTTTGTTGGGCACTGTTTCAGAGGTGAAGGAGCGTGTTTCAACAGTAAAGCTTCTGACACGAAGAACACTTGATGAACCGTTACTTGTAGAGACCGAGGCTGGGGTGCTCGGTTTGCTTGTAACAAGAACAGGCTCATTGTACATTGAACAACTACCGCTGACAGCAACCGTTACAGAAGGCGAGCGAATACTTACCTTAGGACAAGACGGCGTTGCCCCACATAAGGTGATCGGTATCGTGCAGGGTTTAGAGCGTGACGATCAGACAGGAACACAGCGGGCTGCCGTCGTGCAACCTGTTACGTTCTACACTGCAACAGTAGTAACTTTAGAGTAAGAGCACTATGTTTTGGAAAGTTAGCACCAGCGCACTACAACTACTTGGCATCATGCTCCTCTGTGTGTTTGAAAGTGTTTTTATTCTACCGCTCGTGACGCTAACCTTTTTTGCATTTTCGCTTGCAAATGAAAAGAACAACGTTCTACATGGGATTCTGGTTCTTACTCTAGTGGTTTCTTTAGCAACAACGCTGCAACTTGATTGGTTGAAAACAGCCTTTTTTGTAAGTGGATTTACCGTACTCATCGCGGGGCTACGACGGTACCTGAGTGAGAGAAATCAGTACCTGCGGGCAGTCGTTTCGGCAGTCATTGCAGGCGCCGCACTGGCTCTTTTTTGGCCAGAGCTAGAACTGAGTCATCAGTTATTACAGACAACTGTTGTTGCCGGTATCCTTGGTATGCTCGCACTGCGTCTAGACATGAGAGCAGCACAGAAAAAAACACATAATTGGCTTTCGCTTCAGTAAGATATCTATGATCTACTCACACACACCACGCGCTCGACAGACCTGGATAGTCCTTTTTCTTCTTACATGCAGTGTCACAGTTATGATGCTTCGTTTAGCTGCAGTACAGCTTATTTCTGGAAAAACATATCGTGAACAAGCAGATGCAAATAGATTCTACTCGGTGAGAATTCCCAAAGAGCGAGGCGTTTTCTATGACCGATACGGTTTACTCTTAACCGCCAATGTCCCTATCTTTTCTCGAATCGAAAACCCACACCAGATTTTTTCTAATCAGGTGCGAGTCTCCCGCAAAGAGGGGTTGCAGTTGTTAGCAACTGACTCCGCTCGGGTGCAACCAGGGCTTGAGCGCATGTATCCCTTAGCATCGGCCTCAGCACACGTCGTAGGCTATGTCAGCCCGGCAACTGCTGAAGATCTGCAAACACGGCAGGTGGCAGTCCAAGATACAGTTGGACGGTACGGGCTTGAAAAAGTACTAGATACAGAACTCCAAGGAGTTGCTGGACAAGAAATATTTGAGATAAATGCACTGGGCAGAAAAATGAAGAAAATGTCTACTATTCCCGCGGATGCTGGCCGTGAGCAAGACACGTCACTTGATGGATTTCTGCAGGCAGTAGCAGCACAGGCACTAGAAGGAAAAAAAGGGAGTGTGATTATTGAAGACACGACTACCGGTGGTATTTTGGCACTGGTGAATGCGCCAAGTTTCGACCCAAATGTCTTTACTCACAAAGAACTTGAACCGGAAAAAGAAGCTGAGAGACAAGAAAAAATTCGCACCTATTTAGCCAACCCTGACCAGCCATTTTTCGATAGGGCACTCACTGGTGAGTATCCACCGGGCTCTGTTTTTAAGCTCGTTACAGCGATTGCAGGTTTGCAGTCGGGGGCACTTACAACGAAAACAGAAGTGAAAGATGAGGGTGTCCTAAAAATAGATCAATACTCGTTTGGGAACTGGTACTACAGCCAATATGGCAGAGTAGAAGGCTCAATCTCGCTTGTTCGTGCAATTGCTAGAAGTAACGACATCTACTTCTACAAAGCAGCCGAGTGGATTGGCGCAGATACGCTTGCTCGGTTTGCACGAGACTTTGGATACGGTTCTCCAACAGGCAGTCAGCTGCCCGGAGAACGAGCTGGGTTTGTGCCAACTCCAGCATGGAAAGAATCACTTGCTGGTGATCGCTGGTACTTAGGAAATACCTATCACTTTGGCATAGGACAGGGCGATCTTTTAGTGACTCCAATTCAGGTCTCTCAGATGACACAGACACTCGCACAGCGGGGGAACAGGTGTCAACCAACCCTTGCAGAAAAGAGTAATCCAGCGTGTCAGAACATCGGTGTAGAAGACAAATACTTTGTGCCGGTGATCGCAGGAATGGTGGCAGTTTGTTCTTCAGGTGGTACTGCATATCCATTCTTTTCATGGAATGAACAGTATGCTGCAAACGCCTCTCCAGACCCGTATACTCAGGTGCAAAATGGTATGGTAGCCTGTAAAACTGGCACGGCTGAGTTCGGCGGTGTGACAGAGCTTGGTAAACGAAAAACACATGGCTGGTTTACGATGTTTGTGGGTACGGATGCGTTTTTACGCGAGCAACTTGCAGCTGTACCACAAACACCTCCACCAGTCACTGCTTCTCTGCAGAATGCCGCAGACTTTACGAGTCACGAAGCCTGGTTGCGGCTAGTCAAAGAACAGTCATTTCCAAAGACAATTGCTATCACTGTGCTTGTAGAGAGTGATGAAAACCAGCCATACGCAGAGGGAAGCAAAGATGCTGCCCCAGTTGCTTACAAAATTATACAGTGGATGGCGGGGAAGTAATTTTTTTCCGCACTTTGTCCCAGTAGTGTCCTCTTCTGGCAAGTTTCTTTTCGTCACGAGGATCTGCAAGTAGCTCTGCAATAGCAATCTCTAACAGTAGTGTGTTCTGCGAACCCTTCACGAGTACTAGATCATCTGAGCGTAGGTTTGTTCTCAGGTACAGTGCAGCTTGAACAGCAGAAGGGAACCAGTGTGCCGTTATTTTTTTCTCTTCAAAAATAGGCAGCGCATACTCTTTCATATTCGGCCCAACAAGGACTACTTCATCAAGTACCTTACCGGCTGTTTTGGCAACCAGTGTGTGTTCTTCTTTCGTGAGACTTCCCAGTTCGCGCATGTCTCCAAGGAGTGCTAGCCGGCGAGCTGCAGGCAAGTGTTTCAGAAGCTCAAGCATATCGATCATGGGTTGTGCAGATGCATTATATGAACTATCAAGTATTTTTGCTCCGTTTATTGCCGAAAAAACACTTGCTCTTCCCGGAGGTAGCCGTAGATTTTTAGCAATTGATTTACTTGCTTGCTCAAGTGGAATTTTAAGGAAATCTGCGACACAGAGTGCAGCTGCGATGGTACTACCGAAGTGCCCTGGAAGGTAGTAATTAGGCAGTACCAACCGATACTCTTTCTTTTGATGCATGAACGTAAAGGAAGTTCCGGTAGCTGTGTACTGTACAGCAACACACTGTACTGTCGCTTTGGCAGAAGTTCCAAAAGACACAATCTTGGCAGCTGAAGACACACCACGTGCGACGACTGGGTTGTCAGCTGGAATAACTCCCAAGCCGTCAGCGGGGAGAGTGCTAATGAGCTTGCCTTTCTCGCGGGCAATTGCTTCTACCAGCTGCACTTTTCTCTCTTGAGGATCGGGGGCGGAAATGAGGGGGTCGAATGCCTCCGTGTGCGCAGGTGCAACAGAAGTAATGATGCCAATCTTGGGCTGCACAATGCTCAGCAAGTACGACATATTTTTGGGTGGAAACGGACTATCAATGCCCATCTCAACGAGGTAGTAGTCGTATCGTTCCCAGTTACTGAGTAGCTGCAGCGGAGCTCTGAGTATAAGGAGTAGCCAGGAAAGTGGTGAGAACGAGTGTGCTTCTAGGCCAAGAATATTCAGTGAGATGCCCGACTCAGAGTTTGCTTTTCTGCCAACTTTGCACCGTGCTCTGTCTTGTAGGAGTGCAGCCAAGACTTCAAGTTCACTGCTTTTTCCGGCACTTCCTGTAACACCGATAACCAGGGGTTTGTTTTTAAGTAGTTGTAGCTTCGCGAGTGCGCGAAAGTAGCCGAGTATACTGAGAGTGAGAATGTGTTTCATGAGTGTGCTGTATTCTTCTCTAGTACTATAGCAGAAAGCACGTCTGGCATCTAGAGATGCTACAGTTTATGCAAGTTTGAGAGCCATACTACGCGTATGCACTCGTCCTCTGAACGCTCACTCGCAGCTTTGTTGTCGTGCCCCGGCATTGGACACGGCACACTTGCTCATATTCAAAACTGCTTGCAGAAAAGTGCTGTGAGCTGGGAAGAGTTTTGGCGCTTACCAATGCAAACTTTAGCAAAAATTGGCATACCTGAGAGGACTGTAGAGTCAATTGAAAAGCTTAAAAAGGAACACACAGTATGCTCATACGAAGAATACCTTTTAGAGCGCGATATTCGGGTCGTTGATTGGCAAAGTCCGGAATATCCGCCACTGCTGCTTGAAATTGAGAATCCTCCGCAAGTGCTCTTTTTGCGAGGGAGTAGGTGTGCTTTAGAGCATAGATTGCCTGTAGCAGTTGTTGGTACTCGGCACATGACTGGTTATGGAAAAGTGGTGACAGAAAAAATCACTGGCGAGCTGGTGGCGGGTGGAGCAGTGATAGTTTCAGGTTTTATGTACGGCGTAGATAGTTGTGCTCACGCTGCAGCGCTTGCTGCTGATGGGTGTACAGTTGGCATCTTAGGTTTTGGGTTCAATCATATGTACCCTGCAAGCCAAAAGTTGTGGTTTGAGCACTGTTTGTCGAGAGGAATGAGCTACATATCTC
>CAYMVN010000020.1:0-16959 GCA_964394125.1 uncultured Pseudomonadales bacterium
AAAATTCTGTTCTTAAGATCTCGGTCTTCTGCTTGGGCTGCATACTTCAGTACAACATTTGTCATACCTAGGTCGGCAACTCTTACCAGTATCAGTAAGATTGCAAAACCAACTGAAAACTCACCAAACTTTTCTGGGCCAAGTTGTCGTGTTATGAGAATAAGGGCAACTGCAGCACATGCTGATGAGACAACCGAACCGAAGAGCGTAATTGTATTTTGAAAGAGCGCTTTTTAACGAAACATCTGTATTTGCTACTTAGTAATGAGTGAAAAAGAAAGTGGGGTGCCCTTTTCAATACTGCGTGTAGCTTTCTTTCCAAGAACATTTGGAAGTTCTTTTGGTGGGAGTCCGTCTGCAGGTCTAATTGATCTCACGTTCTCTTTCGTAAAGACTTCACCTTTTTGCATGTCTTTGACAACAAATAAAGAACGACCAAAAACCTTCATTGACTTTTGCTTTTGCGTCAGTGTATAGGTTGCTGAACCAAGTGCTTTTTCGCTCTCTCTAATTGCTGTAACAAGTTCAGTAAACTCTTGTTTATTCAGTGAAAAAGCAGCATCTGGACCACCTAAACTTCGATCTAGAATGAAGTGCTTCTCAACAACAACAGCGCCAAGTGCAATCGCAAGTGTAGCTGCTAAATGTCCACTCGAGTGATCAGACAACCCGGTGAGGAGTTTGAAGTCACTTCGTAGTAGCTCAATTGAGTTGAGGTTTAAGTCTTCAAGAGGTGTTGGGTACGCTGAAGTGCACTTCAAGAGAATGATCTGAGAGTTCCCAACTTTTTTAATTGCTGCTTGAATGTCTGCTTTACTGGCAATACCAGTTGAGATAATCATTGGCTTTTGCTGCTTTGCCATGTAGCTAATGAGCGGAAGGTCATGAATCTCAAACGAGGCAACTTTGTAGGCAGGTACGTCTAGACTGGCTAAGAGGTCTGTAGAGCTGGGATCGAAGGCTGACGCAAAAAAATCTAGTCCACAGGCGCGTGCTTTTTCTTGCAGTTTTGGCATCCAGTCCCAGGGAGTGTATGCTTGTTCATACAGCTTATACATAGTCGTGCCATCCCATAACTCAGTGTTCTTTACTTGAAAGTGCTTGTTATTACTATCACAGCTGATGGTATCAGGTTTGTACACTTGTGCTTTTATTGCATTCGCACCTGTCTCAGCAATGGCTTCAATACTTTTTAATGCAACTTCAATTTTTTGTTGGTGATTCCCAGAAAGCTCTGCAATAATGTATGCAGGATGTTTTTTTCCAATGAGGGTTTGATTAATACGGATATCTTTCATACAGCTCGATTATCTTGAGACTACTAGAGCCAATACTACTGCATTCTCTTCGCTTTGTGTAGTCTTCTTTTTAAACTCAAGCTTTTCAAGAAATTTTTGCGAACGTATGTTTTCTTTTCGTACTTTAGCGATAACTTCACGGGTGTTAGGAAACGTGTCTCGTAGTGTCTCAAGCGACTGAGTAAGTAAGGCAACTGAGTAGGGAGTTTTTCTAAACTCTGGAGTAACGCTTATACTGAGAAGTGCCTGTTCCTCTGTGAGTTGAGTAAAACGTACTTGACCTACAAAACCGGTAGAACACTCTGCGACTAGAAAAAGTACTTTCGGATTGTTTAAAATGGCTGAAAACCAGGTTGTATGTTCTCTCCAGGGTATCTCAGCAGTGTTGAAAGAGGCTGCCCGCACATCTGGATCATTACTCAAGTTAAAAATTTTTTTACTATCTTGCTGAGCTGCTCGTCTGATTACAGGTTCATTCATAGAGTTTCTCCGCCAACGCTAAGTCAGCTACGGTATCAATGTCAATTGCATGCTCCCATGGCATCTGAAAAAAAATTGTTTCATCAGAGTAAAATGTTTTATTTCTTAAAAAATAGCTCGTTTCAGAAATCCAGATTGCCCCTGTGGGACACACTAACTCTGCAAGTGACTGAGAAGTCTTGGAAAGCGCATCTTTAAATAAATACTGTGGGCGGCTGTGCTCATCAAGTGTGGCTGCCCACCAAGGGTTTGTCCAGGAAAAGGATGAACAGCTAATCTGTGCTTTTGCGCTCATATCGTGAAAGTTTTTATGTGCAGCTTGAATATCACTACTATCTCTCAGTGGACAGTTGGGCATCAGTTGTGTGACAAGTGAGTATTCAAGACCAATAGACAGGAGCTGTTGCAAACAGTGCTCAGTCGCTTGGCTACTTGTTGCAGCATCATCAGCGTACGCATCTCTCAGAAACGGAACCTCTGCTCCGAACCTAACTGCAACAGCTTTGATTTCTTCGCTGTCGGTGCTCACAATAATTGAGTCAAAGCACTGACTCTCGCGAGCTGCAATAATCGTGTGTGCGATGAGCGGCAGTCCCGCAAACGGCGTAATATTTTTTTTAGGAATTCGTTTTGAGCCACCTCGCGCTGGGATGATAGCTACCGAGCGTTTTTTTACCATGCAGTCCATCCTCCATCAACTATGATATTTTGGCCTGTTATACCGCTCGCATCTTTCGAGAGAAGAAATGATATAGGACCCACAACCTCTGGGAGCTCTAACATTCGTCCTTGTGGGCAACTCTCTCCATAGCGCTTTTGAAGTGCTGCATCAGTACCTACCCGTATGCCTCCAAAGCTGACCGCATTTACACGAACAGCTGGTGACAATGCAACTGCGAGTGACTTAGTGAGCTGTATTAAAGCAGCCTTCGCTGCACCATACTGCGGCACCATGCTTAACTCAGGTTTCTCGTATAATCGCGGAAGTTGTGCTACACAGCCATAAATTGATGAGGCAAGCACAATGCTTTCTAACTGAGAGTGAGGCATCTGTACAAGTGCCTGTGAGAGCTGATACGCAATAGGCACCGCGAGCTGATATTCTGACAGCCACTGTGAAAGAGCAATCTCGTGCTCAGAATCTTTTGTTAGAAATGCTTTATTTCTTGCTGCATGGACAAAACCAACTGGTGACAAGTCCTGCTCCTGTAATTGACTAATAACATCGTGTGCCGCGTTCGGCGAGAGGAGATCGACAGTCAACGCCGTGCAGAGTTTTGAAGATGCTCTAGTGCTTCTACCTACTGCCGCAACATGCACCTCATTCTTAATGAGGTGCTCAACAAGTGCTGTGCCGAGCGTACCGTTTGCACCAGTGACAAGTATACATTTGTTTTTCATGGGTGTCGTCCTTGTTCTATGATGGAAACAATCTTCAAAGTAAAGTCCTTCTCAGGTGGCTGCTCTGTCCCTCGCACTGTGCCAAGAAAGTGCACAAGAGCTGCTCTAAATGCTCGGAATGTATTTTCAAACGTCAGTGTCATTGTACCCAGCTCTCCGATAATTGTAATACGTATTTGCGATGGTTCGTCACCAAGAGCAGTAAAAGATGTTATTACACCAGACTTCCAAAGCAGTTGCAAACTTTTGTGTGGCTGATCAGTGATTTTCACTACGGTATATGATTCTTGCCACTTGATCATTTTGAGCACTGGCTCGATGATATGCACTGCATAGGTATCCCAATATTTTGGAGTAACCGCAGAAATTGATCGTATAGTCCCAATCTTTTTTTTCATTTCAGCTGATATTTTAAGCTCTGGTGCATGCGAAAGTGCCGAGAGTGAGAAAACATCTGATTTTTTGCGCGCTGCAGCAAAGATCTTTTCAGCTTCAGCTTGCGAAAGTGCGAGCGGTTTGTCGATATACACAGGTATGCCAGCTTCTAAAAAGGGCCGAGCATAGTGATAGTGTAACTCAGCATCATCTCGAGCTAGTAGGAGCGCATCTATCTGACCAATCATCTGCTCTGGTGTAGAGACAATTGTGGGAATGTGTGTGGCTTTCGCAATATGTGTTGAAGTCGCAGTGTCTTGAGTCCAAATATGGGTCACAGCAACGTCAGCTATTTGAGCGTCTGGAAATGATTCATGCGCTAGGTACTCAGGAATCACCGGAAAAGGACAGTCGCGCATGTACCTGTGGTCGTACCCATTGCAGATAGCTGCCCATGAATAGGGATGTCCATTACCAGCACTCATGCCAATGATGCCAAGACGGAGTTGCTTCATATCTTCCAGTGTATAGGTAAAATTATTTTTTCATCATCTACTCTGAGCTCATGCAACTGAGCTCGAAGTGGCTCAACTGCCTCAATATATTCAAGATAGGTACTGTTTTCCTCAAGCTCGCGCTGTGAAGTAACACCAACAAGTATCCGTTCAATACCTGTTTCTGTTGCAGCAGCTAACAAGCACAGTATGTTCAGCGGTATCTTGCTTTGCAGTGCTAGCGCTTGCAGTGCTTGCAACTGAGGAAGTACTGGTTTGAAGTGCGTAGGGAGTTCTTTTGGCTTTAGAAAAAAAAGTCCTTGTAAAAATATTGAACGACAGTGTACTTCAACACCACGCTTTTTGAGCTCTGGTAGTAAGTACTCAAATCGTTTATCAAATATGTTATACGGAAATTGTACAAGATCAAATGATAGTGAACTTGAGAGTAGCTCTTCAAGTTCAGAGGGAAAGTATAGTGAAAAACCAACCTTCTCTACATGTCCTAAATCTTTCTCTTCTAAAACTTTAGAAAAAAGTGAGGGACATTCTTTGTATTGTGCGTAGCTGTGGAGTAAAAATCCATAGAGTTTGTTTGTGTGGAGTGTATGCAGTGAGTGTTCAAATTGTGTTTCAAGTTCTTGAACTGTTTTAGCAGCAGATTTTGATATGATCTTGAACGCATCTGGATGTTGGGTAGTGAACGCTCCGATTGCTTGTTCACTTGTCCCATATTCATGTGCCGTATCGAGTGCCGAAATTCCGTTCTCTTTAGCCCAAGCAAGTATCTTTGTAACCTCATCCTGTTCTACTTGTCCACTAGTGTTACTAATGCCGTAGGCAAGGCCAAACTGTGCGGTACCAAGGAGTAGTTTATTGTACATGTTTGCAAGCAGCGTGCACGGCAGATACGACACGCTTAACTTCAACTGCGGTGAGTGCTGGAAACAGTGGGATACTTATTTCTCTCTCGTAAAAACTACGGGCATGGGGAGTTTCTGAGCTCTGATACCCTAACTGCCGATAGTATGGGTGATCAGATACGGGAATATAGTGCACTTGTGCCCCTACTCCCTGCTCTTTGAGTTCATAAAAAAATTGTTTACGCTTTGATGCGAAAGCTGGTTTTAAAAGAATCGGAAATAAATGATAGGCATGCAGTGACCCTGACTGCACAACTGGAAGCTCAATTACAGCTGAGTTTGCAAAAGCTGTTCGATAGGTATCAGCAATAGCTCTTCTCTTTTCTAAAAATTGAGGGAGTCGTTTTAGCTGTGACATGCCAAGAGCTGCCTGTATATCAGTCATTCGGTAGTTGAATCCAAGAAACTGCATTTCGTGATACCAAGGACCATCACTCTCATTTTGAAACTCTTGTTCGTCTTTCGTTATTCCATGTGAACGGAACTGGCACAAGAGTTTGTACACGGCTTCAGAATGACATAGAACTGCTCCACCTTCCCCAGTTGTGATGTGTTTGACTGGATGGAAACTGAGGATGGTAGCATCGCACAGTGGTAGCGAACCAATCTTTTGAGATTCGTACTCCGCACCAAGTGCATGGCATGCATCATCTACAACTAAAAGATTATGCCGTGCCGCAACTGCACGTATCGTAGCCAGCTCAGCTGGATTCCCTGCATAGTGAACCACTGAGATGAGTCTGGTTTTCTTGGTTATTTTAGACTCTATTGCCGCAGGGTCTAGATTTCCCGTAGTGGGGTCGATATCGACAAAAACAGGTTTCGCTTCTAAGTAGAGGCCAGCATTTGCTGTCGCTGCAAAGGTAAGGGGTGTCGTAATAAACTCGTCACCTTTTTTTAAGCCAAGTGCAAAGTATGCCGCATGCAGTGCAGCGGTACCTGAGTTAAACACAACTGCGAATTGTGCACCTGTGTAGTCACAAAGTGCCTGTTCAAAGTTTTGAATTGTGGGCCCTTGAGTTAAGTACTCACCAGAAAGTGCAGCTACTACTGCAGCTCTATCCGCTGCATTGATTGACTGTCTTCCGTAAGGAATCATCTGCATATACTTTCTATAACCTTGCTCAAGGTTGTTGTAATTATATACTGTACAATAGTTCGTTTATAGTTGAGAATCAAGTGTAACTCATATATCCATGGACAAAACATCACTACACACAATTCAGAAAATTTTTTCACAAGGTGGCAACATAATCCAAGCCTTAAAAGGTGCCTCAAGTGAAAAAAATACGAAAGAGATGATTGCAATTAGCTATGACTTTCAAAGCGGTAGCTATATCAAATATACAGAAGAGAATGCAGCCTTTAACGCTCAGTACACCACAGCAATTGCGGAACTATTCTCTAATTTGCCACAAAAATTCTCAAGTATACTTGAAGTAGGTGTGGGTGAAGCAACAACGCTTGCCAATGTAATCACAAAACTCAGAAATATACCAAGTAGTATCTATGGATTTGATATTTCTTGGTCTAGAATTCGCTATGCACAGAACTATATACAAAAAAAGAAAGTTTCTTCTGCTTTTTTATTTGTTGCCGACTTATTTTGTATCCCTCTCGCTGATAATTCGATAGATTTGGTATATACCTCTCACTCTATAGAACCGAACGGAGGGCGTGAGGAAGAGGCCTTGAAGGAACTCTTGAGAATTACAAGAAAATACTTGGTACTACTTGAACCTGCATATGAGCTAGCAAGCAAAGCCGCACAAAAAAGGATGCGTGAACATGGATACGTAAGACATTTACATAAGACTGCACAACAACTTGGTTGCAAAGTACTGGACTATCGACTCTTTGATGTCTTTGCAAATGAACTGAATCCCACTGGCGTTCTAATTCTTGAAAAGGTGCATGCTAGCACTGCAGAAAATAAATCTTCATTAATCTGTCCGATAACAAAGACAAAACTAGAGCTTCTTCGAGGCTCGTACTTTTCTCGGCACAGTCTTTTGGTGTATCCAGTAATAGACACAGTTCCTTGCCTTTTAAGGGAAAATGCGATTATCGCAACACATTTCGAAGATACGTTCTAATGATTTGCCTAGCTCTCTGAAAATCCGGCGGTGTGTAGCTTTTGCTTCATTTCTTCAATTGTCATAAAGGAAGTATTTGTTCCACTTGTGTAGTGAAAGTCTAAGGGGACCTGTTTGCGTTGTGGATATTGATCAGTGGTGTCTTGCCACGTTTCAACGAATGTCGGCTTAAGAATGTATCTGTCTCCGATATCAATCGTGTTGAGTGCTTCACTTTGACTGATCAGTGACTCATGCATTTTTTCTCCTGGACGTATACCGATTACCTTTATTTTGGCCTGTGGTGCGAGTGCCTTAATGAGGTCAGTTACTTTCATACTCGGAATTTTAGGTACAAAGAGCTCACCGCCTTGCATAATTTCAAACGAAGTAGTAACAAATTCAACTGCTTCTTGAAGGGTAATCCAGAAGCGAGTCATTTCTGTATCCGTCACTGTAACAACACCAGTTTGCGCTTGTTTTAAGAACAGTGGGATAACACTCCCTCTGCTTCCCATCACATTACCATATCTAACGACGGAGAATTGAGTACTCTTCGTACCTCTGTAGTTATTTGCCTGAATAAATAACTTATCAGAGCAAAGCTTTGTAGCACCATAGAGGTTTATTGGCTCAGATGCTTTATCAGTACTGAGGGCGATAACTCTCGAAATATTGCAATCGAGTGCTGCATCAATAATATTGATAGCTCCATTTATATTGGTTTGTATCGCTTCAATAGGATTGTACTCACATGCTGGTACTTGTTTCATGGCTGCTGCATGAACAACAATATCTGCACCTTCCATAGCCCGAGTGAGTCTCTTCTTGTCTCTCACATCACCAATAAAAAAACGAAGCTTTGAAAGATGTTTGCTCTGTGCATACGACTCTTTCATCTCCCACTGTTTCAGCTCATCTCGGCTGAAAATGCGAACAGATTTGGGCTTAAAATTTTCAAGTATGTACGAGATAAACGCTTTCCCAAATGAACCAGTGCCTCCAGATACGAAAACGACCTTATCATCAAAAAATGCACTACGTTTTTTCATAGAACTTCCTGCTCAAATATGTTGCAATCAACTAAGAAATTGTAGCGTAGTTTTGATATATTTGTACAGGCTAAATGTACACTAGGCTTCACACTCTGGATATACTACAATCATGCGCATGAAGTCAACTATTTTTCATAACTTGACTTGGATGACCATGCAAGATTTAGTTCTGAATATTGCAGGGGGCATTTTTTTTGTTGTCCTTGCTCGATCAATCGGGGAAAGTGGATTAGGTTTATATAGCTACTTAATCACAGTTACGAGTTTATTTGCCTACGTGCTTGATTTTGGAATATTTACACACTATTGGAGAAAGTGGGCTGCAGATCCAGCCGCCTTTTTGACTGATCTGAGTGATATTTATGCAGTGAAGCTGCTATTATCAGTGATTTTTGTAGTTGTGATGCTTGTATATGTTCAATTCTTCGAGGGCGCACATCAAAGACTTTTTTTTCTGGCAACACTTTTCTTCCTCTTAGAGACATTTCGTCTGATCCCAATCTATTACCTGATGGCCACAAATGCATTTCGTTCTGTTTGTATCGCAAATATTCTCGACAAGATTCCTGCCTATGCTTTACTTGTTATTCTCATGTATGGGGGAATATCACTTGAAAATATATTTTTTTGGCTCATTGCTTCAAAAGTCATCTCCTCTGTGTATTTATTATCTGTTGTGCCCTTTCTGTTACCTCAAAAACTGAACTTAAATCGAGCAACATATGCTGTTGTGTTCAAGCAAAGTCTGGTTCTTTTTTTAGTTCAGCTTATTAGTGTCTTATTTTTTAAAGTAGATACAGTCATGCTGAAGCTCTTGCAACCACTTTCTGAGGTAGGACTTTACACGGCTGTGTATAGAATCCTCGAAACAACAATTATTCTTCCGAATATACTACTCTCTGCTTTTTTTGCTCCAATAATGCAGATTGGGCACTCTGGTGGATCAAAATCGCAACAGGTGATCATCGTTGCACTGAAGTACATTTTTGCACTGAGTGTCAGTATAGCGTTAGGTATTGGTATTTTCTCTAAACAGATTGTCGTTTTGCTCTACACAGAGTCCTTTTTATTAGCCTCGAGCAGCCTACAACTCCTCAGCTTGTCAATCATTCCGCTATTTCTGAATGTCCCGCTCCTATTGTTCTTACTCTCAAAACGGAAAGATACGCAATTACTTGTACTCTCCTTAGTTTTACTTGCTATAAATATTACTCTGAATTATTTTTTGATTCCATACTATGGTGCATGGGGAGCTGCGTTAGCGACACTTATCTCAGAGCTACTGCATACAGTTTTGCTCTTTAAGCTCACAAAGATCACTTTGAGCTTCAGTACTATTTTACTCGTAGTCTGTTTATTACTAGTGCTTATCTATATAGTAAACACCCTGACGCTTTCTTTACTCATTAAAGTATGTCTGTCCCTTGTGTTACTAGTACTGATTGGGTATAAACTTGATTTACACAACATATCTGAAGTTAAAAAACTTTTATGACAGCAAAAGTATTGAAACAACTAGTATCTGATATTCATTGGACATTTTCTCAGGACCCCTTTACTCTCACCAGTGGATTATTCGCTGTTGCTCGCTTACTCTATTGGCATCTCATTCTCAAAAGAACCAGCAGGTATCATATTGGTTCATTTCAATCGGTACCCTTTATCTATGATCACGCATCAGATGGCTGTGCACAAGCGTATATAACACCTTACTATGAGTACTCAGTTCAAGAGTTTCTTAAAAAGAAATTGCAGAAAGGAGCCATCTTCATAGATGTCGGGGCAAACTCTGGCACAGAGTCTTTGGTTGCAGCTAAAACGGGGTGTACTGTGTATGCCTTTGAACCAACAGTTTCAGTGTTTAATCTCTTAGCTGCGACAGTTCTCTTGAATACCGTTAGATTCAAAATGTATGTATATTGTATTGCAGTTGCTGAGAAAGATGGCTTCGTTTCATTTTTTACACAGAGACAAGGAAAGGCACTCCTTAACTCAACTAAAAAACCAAAGAACTCTGAAACAGTTGAACATAAAGTTGCCTCACGCGCACTTGATTCTTTTATTCAAGAAAAACAAATTCCTTATGTAGATGTACTAAAAATAGACGTTGAGGGTGCTGAGTTATCAGTCTTAAAGGGTGCACAAAAGAGTTTGCGCACAGGCAAAATAAAAGCAATTATTTGGGAAAGTAATATGCAGGCAACCCCAGAAGAGCGGCAAAAAACTAGGAATTATTTGTCAAACTTCGGTTACACACATCACTATTTCGATCCCAAAATAAAAAAAATAATTGAGTGGAATTTTCAAGACGACTGTATCTCAATTCTCCACACATGAGTCGAGGATGGCAGTTGCTTCACTCTGTAATGCTTCAACCGAATAACACCGTTTGATTTTTGTATATAAGTTATTCGCTAGTTTTTTGCGAATATCTTCTCTTTGTATGAGTAGTGTCACCGCAGTTGCAAATGCTTCTGCTGTGTCTGCAATTAGTATCTCTTTTTTATCTAACAAATTGAGCCCTTCTGCTCCGAGACTGGTACTCACTACTGGTTTACTTGAAGCGCCTGCTTCAATGATTTTATAGCGAGTGCCAGACTCAAACTGTAGCGGAACGACGACGATATCCGCCTTTTGAATCTCTTGTGTCATATCATCTACCGTGCCTAAGATGCGAACAGAAGGATGCGAAAGTACAGATTTTAGCGATTCAGATCTACTACCGGCAATAATAAAGGTGATATCTAGATCAGACTGGAGTAAAATAATCGGCAGAATCTTTTGGCAAAACCACTCAACTGCTTTCGTATTTGGGCTGTGTGGACCAAATGAACCGGAAAAAAAGAGTGATACTGACTTTTTTTTGTTCTTTTGTAGTCGTACGGTATCGGAGTTGGGTTTGTACGCTGTTAAGTTAAGTGCGTTTGAAAATAATTTTACAGTATTTTTCTTTCCTACTAATTTTTTATAATAACGTGCATCGATCTCTGAGACGGCTGTGGTGCAGTGTGCCTGTAGACAAAAATTACGTTCTTGTTTTTCTTTCGTTCTTCTCAAATAGGATAACCAACACTTTCTTAAGTAGGATGACTCAAAGGGAATACCTCGCCCGATGAATTCAGACCATACGCTATCAGTATCAGCTATAATATATAGATTGGCTGCACGCTTACTGAGTGCGGCAATGAGGTGTGTACTAATGCTTGCATAAGAAATCCACAGTATCGATATAGCATGCTCCTCTGAATACGCCATAATTTTTTGAGCATGAACATCCGCTTCAGCTCTTTCTACTCGTTCTCTTAAAAAATACATACAGATTTCAAAGAGCAATGATGCTCTTACCGTATCAGAGAGTTGTTTCAGAACTTGATTCGACTCTAAAAGTATAAAGATTGACTGAAGTCGTGTTGATGTGGAAGAAGATTCCGGTATTTGGACGAACGCACTGCTGATTCCAGAATAGTAAGTCCGGGTTCGTTTTCCGGATTCACCCACGAGAGGAGTTGTAGAAAGTAGGTGCAGTTCACAGACAGAGTTGAGTGCTTGCACACTTGTGCAGACGCGTAAGTACGGGCCACCTCGCGCTGGGTACATAAGTGCTGGTGATATGTACGCAACTTTTTTCAAAGTGTTTTTGGTGGACATGTATCCTTAGAAAAAACTTCTTTTTTATACATAATTGCATTACAAATATAGTCCAGTGATTCATTCTTACCAGGTAACAAATCTAAGTGTGAATCAAATAAAAATGAATCACTAACCTCACCAGTATCATTTCCTTGGACAAGTCCGAAAGAAATAAAAGTATAGTAGTAGTAATAGAGGTAGTAGTCAATCGCTGTTTGTTCTATAAACACATCAGAGGGCATAGCTGCATCTTGTAACAATCTAACAAGTTCGCTTCTACTTTGAGGTACTTGTACAACTCCCACAGAATTTAATAAATTTTCACTACAGCTAATTACAGGCTTATTAAACCAACACATTTCGAGTGCAGTGGTTGAGCTGTAGACGACGCCTTTTGAAATATACGGAATGATATCAAATGTTGTGATCTTTTCAAAGCAATCAATAAATATGACGTTTTCTGAAAACTCAACTCTTAAGCGCTTAAATAGGTTCTTAAGGCAGTAGTTTGATGCATTCTTAAATGGTGCAGCATAAAAAATTTTTTCTGCTGGGTGTGCTTTGATTATAAGTGTGACTTCTGGATGCTGTTTCGCATAAGCAATCATAAAAAAGAGCATCTCAATAATGTCTTCAAACAAAGCAGAAGGCTTAAAGACAGCTAAATCGAAGAGAACATTTACAGGAAAAAAGATAACTTTGCCTTTCTTTGCTGATTCCTCAATCTTAGATATCATATGTTTGTCGGAGCTTGTTGTGTACAGACTACTGTGTGAAACAGTCCTGTTTTTTCTTTGCTGAATCGCTTCAGCTGCAAAGGCTCGATCCTTTTTTGAAATGGTCCTCGAAAAATGGTGCCAAGCTTTTAGACCATCATGTAGCACATCGCTGTTTGAAGCAAAAAACCATGAATTCTTCTTTTCAGCTATAATTGACGACACAAAGTGCTGTTTTTGCTTTTTAGCTACAAAATAGGCAGTGTGCCAGTGATAGTAGTGGGGGAACTCAGAGTAGATCGCAGTGGGGTCTGTACTCTTATAGATTCTTCCGTATGCAATCAAAAGAAGTACAATATTTATCGCATGTTCACGCAGCTGCTGTATGCGTACTCCTGACTCAATAAATCTAGGCTCATTACTGAGATTGCACGTAGCAATTACCGCTTGGTATCCAATGGGATAGTCAGAGATTGTTAAGTTTTTAAGCCCAGAAACTGAGAGCGAGTTAATGCAGTTTGTAATTTCACTGCGTTCTTGCTGAGAAACAAAAGAAGAAAGATAGAGTGGCTTTGTGCGTAAAAGAGCGACCCAAATAAGTGTTTCTACTTGATCATAGAATGCTATTTTTTTAGTACGATACTTGTTGTATATGCCTCCGAATATAATGTCCTCAGTTGCATAGAAGTTTTTTCTCAGAACTGGCGTTACTCGGCAACCTCTCAGAATTAAGCTCAGTGCAAGCACAATGTCAATGAGTCGTGAAAATCCTATCTGATAGTAACTGGGCAGAAAAAGTATTTGCTTATCTTTAGATTCTTGTGCAATACGAAAAATGTCAGCAGAGATTTTAAAAATCTTACGATCTTCTACTTTTGAGATAATGAATCTATTTATTTTGAATTTCCATCTTAAAAAATCAACTCCTCTTTTTAAGAGACTGGCTATGTATGATTTCGTATAAAAGATGCTCCCTGTTGCAGGTAGTTGACTGATTACGTACAGATATTGTTTTGATGCCATAGAGCCTATCTAAAAATCTTCTGAAGTGTTGCTGCAACAAAGGTAATTTGTTTTTTTGTGAGTGCTAAACCTGACGGTATGTAGAAGCCTGTCCGTGATAGTTCAGTACTTACTGGGTACTCTGATGTCATATCAGGATATTTGTCCAGTAGTACGGGCTGCTCATGCAGTGGCAAAAAGTAGGTGCGAGTTTCTACCCCTGCTTCTTGTAGTAGCTTCATGCACTCGTCACGAGTGACGGGTGAGCTCGGGAGTATCTCAAGCGCATACATCCAGTACACACTAAAAACATCAGCATTTTCGGTAGGCGTTTTAATGTGTTGTATAGTGCTCAGTAACTCTGTGTACGTACTTGCCATGAAGCGTTTCTTTTTGATGTACTCGTTGACGTGCTCAAGTGCACCGAGCCCGAGAGCTGCTTGCAAGTTCGTCATTCTAAAGTTGTACCCTTTTACTTCATGAAAAAATCGTCTTCCTGGTTTGTGAGCAAGATCTTTTAGAAGTGCCGCTCGCTCTGCAATTGCTGAATTATTTGTTACAAGCATCCCTCCCTCACCAGTGCTGATAATTTTGTTTCCATAGAATGAAAAACACGCCACATCACCAAATGAGCCCACTTTTTTACCTTTGTACTCTGCTCCATGAGCTTCAGCTGCGTCTTCAATAACTTTTAAAGAGTGTTTCTTCGCTATGGCAAGAATAGCATCCATATCACACGGGTGCCCGTACAGATGCACAACCATAATAGCTTTTGTTTTTGCAGTGATAGCTTCCTCTATTTTGAGTGGATCGATATTTCCGGTTGCAGCATCAACATCGACGAGTATCGGTCTTGCACCAACATAGAGCGCTGCAAGTGCACAAGAGATGATTGTTAGGTCAGGAATAATAACTTCATCCCCTTCACCAATCTCAAGCGCTTCAAGTGCTAGGTGAAGTGCGGTTGTTCCATTTGTTGTTGTCACTGCATAGTCTGTGCCACAGAATGCTGCAAAGGCAGATTCAAATGCGTGCACATACGTGCCTGCGGAAGATATCCATCCGGTATCTAAGCAATCGTTGACATACGTTTTAGATTCTTGAGAGATGACAGGTTCATTTACTGGAATTTTCATGTGTGTCCTTGTCCTTTATATAAATTTTAGCGTGTTGTGTTCCGGGGTATGGGCCTTGCTTTACTTCAAAGATCTTGGCATCCTCTATGATCTCAAATCCGTGCCCCATTCTAAAATGAATCAGAACATCCCCAGCAGAGAGCAGTGAAGATGCTATGAAGTCACCGTCAATTGTGTAGTAAGTAACACGGACTTTACCCTCCACTATATACAGTACCTCTTGAATTTCATTAACAACTTTTGTGTTAGAGAGATGAATATGAGGCTGTAAGGCGACACCTGCTTTTTTTTGGTGCATTCCAACCTGGAGTGGATTCTGATCATCTGTGAAGAACTCTAGATCGTTCACAGCATGATGTGCACGAATGATGAGCGCTGCATCTTCACCTAAGTGTGTGATTTTTTCAATCGTTTTTTGATTTTTTTTCGCTGCCATGACTGTGCTCCTTAAATGCTACTTCTACTGAACTCGTAACTGCTTCCCATGTGTATCTTGAAAGAATGTGCCTTCGAGCAGCCCGCGAAAACTTTATGCGAAGTACGTTTGATTGTACGAGTAGGTCTATCGCTTTTGCAAGCTGTTCTCTCTTAAGTGGATTCACGACCAAGCCAGTGACGCCACTGAGAACCTCATCAGTATTACCACAGCTTCTAATCACGGGTAGTCCTGATGCAGCAGCTTCGAGCACAGATAAGCTAGCAGCGGTCGCTCCAGTTGAACGTGGATCTCCGGTAAAGCAGTAGATGTCAGCGTTTGCATACAGGTCACTGAGTTTATCAAAGGGAACATGACCGAGAAAGGTAACATTTTTCTCTAATCCCTGATCTCTCAGATATTCTTTACATTTTTCTTGAGCGTGTACATTGGTAACGCTCTCGCTGATATACAGTTTCCAATTTCTCGACTGTACAGAAGGCAGCGCTTCCAAAAGCAACTGTGTGCCTTTGAGTGGTGTGTAGTCTGTACTATGCATGAGAATAACCTCTGCTTGTGGTATCCTCACTTGAGGGTGAAATTTCTTAGTATCGACACCTAAATAGGTGTATACATCTGGTGATCTTGAATATATTTTCTTAATCCAACGCCCGACAGAAGGGTTAATTGCCAAAAGCTTGCGACTGGATGCCACGCCCCATGCATCAAGTGGCGCGTATAAAAATGAGAGTACTTTCAACACAGCACGTTTATACTTCGGAAATGATGCTAGTAAGCTTGGATCATAAAAAAATGCAAATGGCTCGAAACAATAGCAGAGATAGCTCCTTCCAATCAACGCAAGTGCTGCATGCATTGGAAACATGTACGTAAGAACTAGTGAGTCTTTAGGTAATTTTTTATGTAGATTATATGCATCTAGCAGAAAGAAGAAAGGAAAAAAGAGCCAATATACAAGTGAAGTCGAGGTAATTGGTAGTAACGAAACAACTGGTATTCTCTGCAGAGCAAATTCTTGTTTCCATTCATTAGAGACACACTCGCAGAAAACAGTAACTGAGTATTTTTTTTTGAGCCGTTTCGCTACTTCAAATATAAATCGGCTACCACCCGTGTTGAGTAACAGGTGACTGTGAATGATAGAAACTTCAGGCTTTTTGTTACTCAAGATACTCCTTGCTTATAGTTCGAAGTATTTTTGAAGTACCAATGATATAAAAATGAATAGGGATTATGAGCATGGCCATTCTGGCAGCAGAATCAGGGATACTCTGCCACTCGACAAACAAGTAACTGAATAAAAATGTTCCAACTACAATTGTCCCCAATAGTGAAAAAAAGACACAAAAGCGTGCCAGCATCTCTTTCTCGCGTGTGTACACGCTGTACACACCTACGAGTAGTACTAACAGGTAGTACTTAATTTGTGGAAAGAAGACAGATGAATATAGAAAAAGCGAGACATCTTTAATTCTTGAAAATAAGCTTGTGATAGTAGAGTCAAACGAAATAAATGAGAGTGTTTTTACTGGGTTTCCGATAACTTGGTCTGTTTGTCTGGCTGCATAGAGCATCCAGGGGTACTTAAGAAAGATAATGATGAGTACTGCAAGTATAGCAATCGGTATCTTTCGCACTTTGAACTTACTGACAAATGCCACACCCAATAAAAAGAGTGCAGTGATCCAGAATGGCTCTGTTGTTCTAACTAAGGTACTAAAGGCAATGAATAGTGCCGTGAGAAGTAGGTCGCTGTCTCGTGCACTCTCATACCACTCTATCAAGTACAGAAAGCCGAGCACAATGTAAACTGTGTAGGATAAATTTGTATAGGCAATTAATGTATTTCCAAATATCAGTACATTACTTGCCAAAAGAAGTGTAGCAATAAGAGCAGGTACTTGAGTTGTCTTCTTTCTTACGAGTGCATAAAACGTT
>CAYMVN010000021.1:0-14962 GCA_964394125.1 uncultured Pseudomonadales bacterium
CTGCAGAGGTCTGTGCAGTCCCGGCCTCATCAACGTTCACATGAACGTTGATTTGGTACTTCCCAGGATCGATCACAAACGAGAACTCAGCATATTTTACAGGTGCTGAGCCCCATGCCCACTCTGGCTGAGTACCATCTGGTGGTGCATCGGCCCCTGAGACGTACTTCGTCCCATTGATTGGGGTGATTGTGTCTGGGGAGACTTTCACATATGAATCGCCATTCGTAAGGATCTTATTTCCAGATCCTTCAGGAATGGCAATCAGTCCAAAAATTTGGACTGTGCCGTTCATGAGACACGTTTGTCTCATGTACAAAGCTGTGAGTGAATCCTTGTCCGGATTTGCTGCTCTGTACATCAGAGCAAAAAAATCCGGATTGTTTGCGTTGAGCGGACTCAGAGTCCACTCAACTGGACTTCCATCAATGACGGCAGTCCCAAGAACTGGGTCTGGGGCTTCCGCTCGGAGACTATTCGCTCCAAGCAAAGCAGCAATTACAACAAGAATGATAACGTAGTTAGAAAAATTCACAATTTGCTTGCGGTTCATCTGGAGCCTCCTGAGAAATTCGGGGGAAGACCGGGTAGCTCTCGTGTTCAAAGTTCTGAATAAAAGAGCCACGCTGTAGACAAAAAATCTGCAGTGGGGCTCTTTCACCAAGAAAAGTTGAACACTTTTCTAGAATTCTTCACTTGTGAATGTGCAGTACACACTCGAGTCGTTTGTTCACTGGCATGCAGCGAAGTACAACTCACAGTAGTACGTGTTGGGGGAGATTCTATCCTATATTATTAGATAAGTCAAATATATAGGTTTATTTTTATGTCACTTTCGTTTAGGAAAGTAAAAAACCCTGCTGTTTTACGAGCAGGGTTTTCTGTTTATTCAATTGTGAAAGAAGTACGTGTTACCGTGCCACGAGTGGCAGGAACACTTTATTCCCATTTTTTTCTTCATCTGTCGGCTCTGATCCCGTTGGGACCAGCGTCAACCCGAAGTCAATATTGGGGTTACTTGTGGTGCCAGTTACCTGTGTAACTATGGCGCCACCTACCGTGCTTCCCGGCTGCACAGTAAACGGGGCAGTACAGACTGAACCGCCCTCGTTTCCTTCACCATTGTCATTGCTGTCGCCAGTGTCTGCATTTGGGCTACCAGCATCCGGCTTCGAGCTTACGAAGCCGCTGGGTGACTCGATACAAACACTATATGTTCCTGACAACAGACCTGTGAAGGTATAAAACCCACTGTTGTCGGTGACAGTGGTTGCAGTGACCGGCCCAGTACTAGTAACCTGCACATTCGCAAGCCCGATCTCATCGGGCTCTAAAATGCCATTGTTGTTACCGTCAATCCACACCTGGTTGCCAACCTCAAGCTTGTAGAAGCCGAAGTCGACAGTCCAGTTGCTGTCACCTGGCACAGTTGTTGTGCTGGGTTCGTTGCCAACAGTCAAGATAATTGGGCTACTACTCACAGCTCCAGTACAACCGACACTCTGACCATTATCATCAGAGTCTACGTTACTCTCTGTGAGAGTTACAGCTGTACTGCTGCAGTACCCATACAGAGCGCCACCTTGGGCAAAGTTTGCCGCCGGGATGCTGACACTGTACGTGCCAGGCAGTAATTCCGTGAAGGTGTAGTAACCGCTACTGTCAGTCACGCTGACTTGCGTGCCACCGATTCCAGAGAGAATGACTGCTACTCCTGGGGCTCCGACCTCGCCGGCATCAAGATGGCCATTGTTATTTGTGTCGAACCACACCTGGTTTCCCAGGTTTACTTTCGGCTCTGCACAATCGACCTTACACGGCGTTGCCGTGGCAGTTGCTGTGGCAGTGCTTGTTCTGGTTGGCGTTGCCGTTGGCAGCACCGGTGTCTTGCTTGGGGTTGCGGTTGGGGTAACTGTCGGTGGGACAGTAACTGTTGCCGTGGGCGGCACGACAGGCGTCACAGTCTTTGTTGGAGTTGCTGAAGCAACTCCTGGCACGGTTGCGGTCGCCGTTGGTGGCTCAACAACTGTTGCTGTTGCCGTTGGCGGCAGCGGCGTATTTGTTGAGGTCGCAGACGGGGTTGCCGTTGGCTGAACGGGCGTGCTAGACGCCGTGTTGCTTGGTGTTGCCGTAGCTGTCGGCGGCACCGGAGTGTTCGTTGGTATCGGCGTGTCAGTTGGCGGCACCAGTGTTGCGGTTGGGGTACAGGTACTTGCACGACTCAGATGAAACTCATCCCAGTCGTTACTGTTTGTGCCCGGGTCGGGTACCCCGTTCTTGTCTTCATCGGGGTACATCTTGGCGATGAAGTACAACTGGACAGGCAAGCTGCCTGTCTTTGTGTAGTACCCCAAATCTTCTTGTACACCATAAAAGGTGTACGTCCCCACTACCGCAAGCGGCAGTGGCCCGAAGTCATCTGGATCGATTGAGATGGTAACAACTTTGTTACCAACACCGCCGTAGTAGTTACCCGTGATGGTGTAACTAGTACAATCTTGCGTCACAACAAAGTCACTGTGATGCAGGATCTCTGCCGGCGCATCTGCGGCAGGTACTTCTGGCTCGTTTGCTGCTTGAGCAGTGCTTCCGGGTAAAAACAGGGTTGAACTCATGATGAGCAGTGACAACACGCACTGCCAGAAAAACAACATTGCAGGTGTAGTTTTCGCGTTCATTTTTTCTCCGTTATGAACAAAAAATAAGAAACTT
This sequence comes from uncultured Pseudomonadales bacterium, assembly GCA_964394125.1. Classification (GTDB taxonomy): domain Bacteria; phylum Patescibacteriota; class Microgenomatia; order UBA1400; family PJMF01; genus OMIS01. Next base: position 2,713 of record CAYMVN010000021.1, read on the forward strand.
CTTTCACTGTGAACGAGCAGCGTGTAGGCCGTAGAATCACTGGCATGCAGTGAGATACAGCTTCCACACTCTCCCTTTGGGGAACCGAGATTTTATCCTATATTAGTTATTCAGTCAAGTATATAGGTTGTAAAAACAAGAAATACTACACTTTAGGCAAGCTGTCTGCCATACAGTACGCCTATGATAACGAGAACGTACTCTGCAACCATCGAAGGCATGACACCCACAGTGATAGAAATTGAGATTGAAAGTACTCAAGGTATGCCTGGTTGCATCATCATCGGACTGCCGAGCCTTGCAGTTTCTGAAGCGAAAGAGCGGATCACCGCAGCACTCGCCAGTTGCGGTGTACCCATAAAAGCGCGGCGCACCATCATCAACCTTGCCCCGGCAGATGTCAAAAAAACCAGCAGCCACCTCGAGCTTGGCATTGCGGTAGGCATCTTAAAACACTACTCACTCATTTCTGAAGAAACAGAAAAAACGCTCTACTTAGGCGAGTTATCACTTGATGGAACCCTCAAACCCATCAAGGGCGCACTGGCACTTGTATTAGCCGCAGAGCAGTTTGGCTTCTCAAAAGTTGTCCTACCGCTTGCGAACTGGCCTGAAGTGCATATGCTCACAAGTATTCAATTGAAGCCACTGGCATCACTCTCACACCTGCTCACCGGCGAGACTGCTACAATTCCCGCCACGAACGCCCAAACAGTCACCCCAGAACCATCGCTGCCACACATTATCGGGCAAGAACACGCACTCAGAGCTGCAACAATCGCTGCTGCCGGAAAACACAACATTTTATTTCTCGGTTCGCCAGGGGCAGGGAAGAGCGTTCTGGCGCGGAGCATGCCCGCCTTACTGCCAGAACTAACCGCTGCTGAATCGCTCGAAGTAACCGGGATTCACTCTCTGGCGGGGAACGCACATGCGGGACTCCTCACGGCTGCACCATTTCGCGCGCCGCACCACACCACATCACTTGCCGGTTTACTTGGCGGCGGCAGTCCCTTTCAGCCAGGAGAGCTTACCTTGGCGCATCGCGGGGTGCTCTTCCTTGATGAACTGCCCGAGTTCGCTCGTAACTGCCTCGAAGCACTCAGAGAGCCGCTTGAGACACAGACCGTCAGTATTAGTCGAGCGACCGGTAAGTTTACAGTTCCCGCTGACACGCTGTTTGTTGCGGCTGCAAACCCTTGTCCGTGTGGTCACCTTGGCAGCGTGACACAGCCCTGTCGCTGCTCACCACACGCACAGCAGAACTATCTGCAGAAGTTTTCTGGGCCACTACTGGATAGAATTGACCTGCATGTCTGGGTTGATCCAGTTGACCCTGCACTGCTCATCACGGGGGAGGCAGGCACAAACCCACGACTTTACTTTGCGAAACTGCGCACAGCAGTTTCTACGGCACGAGCACTGCAAGCCGCCCGCTTCAAAAACTCTGTGTACACCTGCAATGCACAGATTCTCAGTAAAGATCTCACTCACTTTTGCCCCCTCAGCCACTCAGGAAAAAACTTCTTAGTTGCAGCTGCAAAAAAACTCAAGCTCTCACCGCGAGCACTCCACACCTGCATCAAAATTGCCCGCACCATCGCAGATCTAGCCGGAGACACTGACATTTCAGACACCGCGCTTGCGGAAGCAGTACAGTACCGTCAACAATTACTACCAGACGTGCTACACTGAGAGTATGGAGCATAAGCTGTTCTACACGATGTTGGCGGTTCTCGGTTCATTTACGCTGGTCGTTGTAACGACGCTCTATCTCTTTGCTCATCCACTCTGGAACACTCCAGGCGCAACTACCGAACTCTCTGTTACTCCAGATTCACAGACACTTGCTTCAAGTCCTGAAGTTCTCGGAGCAACCACACAAGTAGAGTCATTTTCACTTGATAAACTCTACTCGCTCATCAACGCCTACAGGCGAGAGAAAAAACTCAATATTCTGAAAGCGCACCCACTGCTTGAAAAAAGCGCTCAGGAGAAACTGTCTGATATGCAGGCGCGTAAATACTGGAGTCATCTCGATCCACAGGGCAGAGCATCGTGGTACTTTTTCGACTCAGTTGGCTATCACTACGAGCACGCCGGTGAAACGATCTCAACTGGCAACATGACCCCCTGGAAGGTATTTGCAGCATGGACAGAAAGCCCCACCCACAATGCAGAGCTTGTGAATCCTCTCTACGAACACATGGGAGCAGCAGTTGACTGTTCAAGTTACGTTACCGCAGGAATAGAGTCGTGTGTGGTGGTGCTTCACTTAGGTAAGCAAGCGTTATGACCAACCGGGAATAACACCGGTTTGCCAAAAGAGCACCAGTGTGCCAAGTGCCACACAGTACCAACCAAACCAAATAAACTGCGCGTGGCGCATGGTATAGCGGAAAACGAACAAACTGAGAATACCAACAACCGCGGCACTCACCATGCCCCCGATAACCTCTGGTAGGCTTGGTAAAACAGCACCGTCTTTCATCACACTCAGGATACCCAGAGCATTAGCCCCCAGAATTGCCGGAATTGAGATAAGAAACGAGAAACGAAACGCCGACTCACGGTCTAGTTTTGCAGTCAGTCCAGCAAGCACGGTCAGTCCGCTTCTTGAAATTGCTGGAGCAATTGCAATAGCCTGTGCTACACCAACGAGCACCGCTGTCGAAGCAGTCACGACGCGACTCGTTGTCCGTTCCTTCTTGAGGTAAAAATGAATTGCAAAGTTACAAAACGCCGTGATAAAAAACTCCCAAGCAAGTGTTGCCCCAGAAGCAAAGATCAGCTCAATTGTGTCTTTGAAGAGTACACCTACCACTACCGCAGGTAGTGTCGCAACTGCCATCAAAAAGTAGTCACGAAGTCGCAACTTCAAAATATCATTCCAGAAGAAATAGACAACTGAGATGAGTGTAGCAAAGTGTAAAAAAATATCGTAGGTGAGTTGCGGTTCTTGCAGGCCAAAAAGCTTCTGGGCGATCACTAAGTGTCCAGAACTTGAGACAGGCAGAAACTCAGTTGCACCCTGAATAATACCGAGAACAACAGCGGTAAACGCAGTCATAGAGCTAGTCTTTCACTTGCTTCTTGAACTCACCGTACCAGGATTCAAGCAGTTGCCGCACAAGGTGTTGTCCACCAAGACCGACTGCTAACCCAAACCCGAGTGAGATGCACGTTACAAACCCAACGAAGAGGATGAAGATATACTGTGAAGCAATCTGCAACTCTGAGATGGCAATCATCACGGTCAAAGTGAGGACTACATAACTCGAGATCTTGCCAAGTAACCGGGCGCTGTGGCCGTCCACTGACTTCAGTGAGCCCTTTACTAAACTTTCAACCACTCCTGAGAGGAGGATACCAATAAATAGAATGACAATAGAAGCGAAAACGTGTGGAATGTACCACAAGATCTGCTCAAACAAATTTGAGAGTGATGTTAAACCAACCACTGAAACGGCGGTGTGAAACACAATCAGCATCAGCAACCAGTAGACAATTGAACCAAAAATATGTTCAATCTTTTCAGTTAGTTCAGCATTCTTCAAAAAGTGTTCGACAGGAGTATTCTCAACAGCTTTGCTAATCCGTAATTTTTCGAGTATTGAAGTTACAAAACTACGAACAACGCGCGCCACCGCAGCACCAAGCACAATAATTGCTAACGCAACTAACATCTTTGGCAGAAACAACATCATCTCTGCCCAGGCTTGCGAAGAAGCAACTAACACGGAACCATACCAAGAATACTGCATGAGATCTCCTCTCTAGAGAGAGTATACACGGTCTTGTCTAAAAAAGCACTGCATGACCCGTAAGCCGGATTCTGTTTTATGTGATGATCTATCTAGTGCCCATGGCCTTATCACCGAGAAAGCGAGCGTGTACATTATGGTGAAGTTCGATGGTTGCAGCGGGGAGGATTGCCCGTTTCACTCCTGCACAAGGCAGGCTCGTCTCTGTTGCTCTAACTGTCTTTGGTTTCCCAAATCCCCAGCTTTCACTGGGCACCCTACGCTACGGCTGTCCGGACTTTCCTCCACTTTTGCTTGCGCAAAAATGGCCATCACTCAGTCATGCAGTACTTCTATTATATAATACACACTCACTATGACCAAGGAACAACAAAAAAATACAGTTATTTCTGTACTTGAAGCAGAGCTGCCAAACTATGAGGTTCTTGGAGTACCGACATTTATTGCATTCTATAAACAAGTACTCTAAGCGCTACACCAGTCTCTGACTACAGATGATGTGACTCTGAAGCTCACTGTCCCCCAACCACCAAAGCCTACCGCCCACGAGTACGCAATCAGTTATGTAAAAACACTGAGAAACATCATCAAAAATAGAGAGCTAGAAACGGTTGTTACTATTGAGCCAGAACTTGATACCACAACTACTGAGTGGCAGTGCTACTGCCTACTGACATTTCTAGAACTATAACCGGTGGTGATAAAAATAGACCTTATACACCGATCTGAAGACGATGTACGTCGGGACAGCTAAGAGCGCACCCATCATTCCAGAGAGTTGTAAGCCAATCAGAATTGCCATGATTGATACCAGTGGACTTACATTAACCGCCGACTTCATTACTCTTGGCACAATGAGATTATTCTCAAACTGCTGAACAAGAATGTTAAGTCCCAGAACTTCTAGGGCCATAACTGGGCCACCAGAAATATACGACAACACAACCGCAGGCACGGCAGCAATTGTAGGGCCAATATTCGGTAGTATTTCGAGGAAGCCCGCCAACAGTGCTAAGGGAATTGCATATGGCACACCTAAAAGCAGTAAACCGATGTAAGTCATGAGTCCGATGATGAACATGAGCAGCAGTTCGCCGCGCACCCAACCACCCAACTGCAACTCGAGGTTGTCCAGTAGTGCACCCACCCGATCAAGCTCAGCTTCGTTTTTGATGAGCCAACTTAACTTGAGATGCAGCGTATCTCGATCAAGCAACAAGAAAAATGAAATAACAAAGAGCGTAAAAAGCGTAAAGATACCTGAAAAGGTGCTGCCAATTATGCTCAGTAGTCTCGAAACTGACGTTCCAATTTGACCAGCAACACTACTCAGGTCAGTTACTGAAAGACTGCTGTATTTAGCCAGTTGTTCTTGCAGAGACGGCACATTGAGCAACTTTGCGAACTCCATAAACTGAATAATTAACGGAGGCAGGAGTAGAGCAAAAAAGAGCACTAGTGTGAGAATAAAGATGAGGTACGCAATGATAATACTCGGCACTCGCCCCAAATGTAGATGTCGCTGAATTTTTTTACGCACCGGATTTATTGCCACCATGAGAATAAAGGCCAAGAAAAAGAGAACAATGATGTTGGCAATTTGATACAAAAAATAAACAAAAAGGAGAAAGAAAAAGGTAAATAGAATTGTTGCCGGAGTAAGGCCGTTAATTCGTTCTTTTCTAAAGAGTTGCAACATATGCTTAGAGTGTACCGTTAGTCATTCGCCAAGGCAAGTACCTGATCGAACCACCGCGCGTTGTTTCTCTCAACCCAGTGTACGGCAGCGTTCCGCTTCCACCAAGTAAGTTGCCGTTTTGCATACTGAAGCTCACTGAGTTGCCACTGCCGTAGACACTCGTCCCGCGACACTTCACCTGCTAAAAAAGCTGCGCACTCAGCGAAACCAAGTGTCGCCACGGCCTGCTCGCTAGGATTTCTCTGCAGTGCAGCTGCCACTTCATTACAGGCAGTTGCGGCAAATCTATCCAGCACACGCTGTTTAATTGCAGCTTCAGTTGCTTCAAGTGGACGGCGCAAACCAATAATCTTCCCGGTGTAGTTGAAGGGCAGTTCTTCAGTTTTTTCAACTTCCTGAGCTGCTGCCTGCACCCGTTCAAGCGCTCGTACCAGGCGGCGCGGATTATGTTTGTCAGAGTTATTCAGCATCTGCGCAACACTGGGGGCAGTGCGAGCCAACTGTTCATACAACTCTGCCGCGGTACTGGTAGCCGCTTCCGCCCGCAGCGCAGTATTTGGTGGCACAAAAACACCCGCGTTTTGTGCAAACAGTTGTTCGTGGTACAAGCCAGCACCTCCAACCAAAATAACGGGAATATCGTGTTCAGCAGCATGCTGCAAAACAGAAAGTGAGTACTGCTTGAAGTGTGCCACCGACCACCGCTCAGAAAGTTCACAGCAGGCAGTGCCAAAGAGCGAGAGCTTCCCGTTCGAAAAAAAGTCTCGTTCTGAAAGTGCTGCATCGTGTGTGCGGATAAATCCAGCGGGTATGTCTGCACCACTCAGGCACTCAAGCCCCCGAAAAACTTGTTTTGAATCTACTGAGAGGAGATACACTGCTGGGTAACTGGTAGCAAAAGACTGGGCAAGTTTGAGCGCGCACTCGCTTTTACCAACAGAAGTGGTGCCCACAACAGAAATACAGCGCACAACTTTTTTCATACCTACACAACGATAGGGCGCGTCGCAAAATTATCTTTATTTATAATTTGATCGAGCACTTCCCACCGTCTTTTTTTCTCAGCATGTGGCACATCATCAGGATAGATTCTCCAGCTTGCGGTACCTGGGCGAGGTGAGTACTGCGCCACAAAGCCAATCTTCCACTGCATCTGTTTGGCAAGCTCTACAGTCTCTGCAAACTCGGCTTCTGTTTCGCCCGGAAAACCAACAATGATGTCGGTGCCAATAACAATGTCAGGATCTGCAGCGCGTAGTTTCTCGATAACTTCAACGTATCTTTCTTTTGTATAGCCTCTATTCATTCTATATAACACGGCATTACTACCAGACTGAATTGGCAAGTGCACATATCTATCTATTTTTTTATTTCTACCAATCTCTGCAATCAGTTCATCATGGAAGTCCCACGGGTTACTGGTCATAAATCTAATTTTTTTAATTTCATCGAAGGCAGAAATTGCCTGCAGCAACTGCACAAAAGGCGGCACTCCAGTTGGAGTCAGGTACTGCGACTGATTTGAGGGCAAGTCTTCGCGGGTAAATGAAGCTCGCTCCATCATAAGTTTCCTGAAACCAATACCGAGTTTTTCTAAGCCCCACGAGTTGACGTTCATCCCCAGGAGGGTGACTTCATCAAACCCTTTTGCAACTAAGTCTTTTACTTCAGTCATGATCGACTCTAACGAGCGTGATTGTTCCCGACCGCGAGAGTAGGGCACAATACAGTATGTGCAGAACGAGTTGCAGCCCACAGAGATTGGAATCCAGGCGTGTTTTGTGTCTTTTCTTACTGCGGCACTGTTAAACCCAACTTCATTGATCGGCAGTATTTCATCAATCACGGGGAGCATTTTGTATAAGTGCTCAGAGCCATGATGCGTCATGCAGCCCGTTAAAATTATTTTAGGGCGTTTTTTACCCAGTTCATTGAAGTACGTCACGACGTTATGTAAAAATCCCTTTGCTCTATCTTCTGCCCGTTGGCGAACAGCACAGGTATTGATCACTAGTTCATCACACGAGCGCCAGCCAGTTGCCTCCGAGTAGCCACGAGCAGCATAGTCACCAGCGATACGCTCACTGTCAGACTTGTTCGATTGGCACCCAAAGGTGTGGATATAGTACGAAGGCATACTCTGTATTATACTTGATACTCTCCATATGTCAGAACACAATACGCCAGCCACTGTAGAAGCACCCACGCCAGCACGAGAAGAGACCACTCCAGAGCAAAAGTATGACTACTTTGTGATGCTGCTCCAGAGCACCCCGCTTGCATGGAGTTTAGCTTGTAAAGACAATTTGCAGAAGCTTGTTCGGGCATCTAACAAAGATTCCCGCGAAGAGTCAGTTCTGAAAAGTCTCCAAAATGAAATAACGCCTGCTATCCGGTTACTTGAAGCTGAGGTACATGCACTCCGTCCGTTTACTCAGGTGCAGACAGAAGTTCATCAAGAGAAGATTGGCAGTGCAACTGCAGCGTTACTCTTTTTTAACGTAAAAATTATAGAGAACTCACAAGGGGCTACTGCTTCAAATAATCCATTCCGAAACTTTCTCCTCAATGATGCCCTCAGACTTATTTTGGACTGTATCAATACAGTACGGGAAGTACGACAACTTTCAGAACAGAAAGCTTCAGGTACAATTGATACTAGGAAATTGCACCCCGCAGTTGCTGAGCTCGTTGATACGCTACGAAATGAGAAACAATCTCAAGAATAACAGTCAGCCCGAGCACAACTGCCCAGTTAGAAAACTGCAGGGCAACATGCGTGAAGATAAGCAACATCGCACAGTACGTGAGCCTATGTAGACGTTTCCACCACGTACCTAAGATTCGTACCGAAACATCGTTTGAAGTCAGCCACAATGGCAGTAAACACCACCAGGCAAGCATCCCAAAGATTGCGTGTCCTTGCAGTTGAACACGCGAAAGATCGAAGTTTACAAAAACGAGTTGCGGAATGGTCGCTGAAAAGCCCATGTGCACAAATGCTGTTAAAAACATGAGAATACCCAGATGTTTACGCAGCTGCAACACAATACTACTGACTGGGGCAGTAACTTCAGGCCACCAGCGTAACCGCAGCAGTATGCCAGGCATGAGCGTCGAGATATACAAGAGTAGTGAAATCTCACCCAGTTTGTTTCCGGTAAAAAAGACAAACTCAGAGACGGCACTAAAATTACCCTGCTTGGCAAACCAGAACACAACCGCCCAAGCACTCAGCGTGAGGGCTTCAAACAAAACGAATACGAGGGTTAGCAGCGTGCGATGCGTCGCAACGAATCGTTGCACGGTAACTAACGCGGCTCGGAGGGCAGTGACACTTTTTTGCATCTGAAGTTTATGTATGAGTTTGTACAGTGTAGTGAGGCGCGGGCGGGAGTTGAACCCGCGAATCGAAGGTTTTGCAGACCTCGCCATTAACCACTCTGGTACCGCGCCGTGTACAGCCGTACATTATAGAGCCACACAGAACACTTGTTAAGTCAGAGTTTCCGTTTACGCGACCTTTATCTCGAATGGAGTGCCGCCAACTGGATAGTCAAAACGCACTGCAGCAGTTTTTTCACTCATGTGGTGTACTCGTAAGAAGAACTCAACAAATGGGTTCTCGTATCCAGAAGAACCGATGTTAACGGCTAACACGCCGCGATCGACGGCAAAACCACCAGTTGCGATAACACCAGTCATACTGACACCATTGAGGATCACTTGTACACTCTGACCACTCTTCAAACCACGTGCATCAAGATCTGACTTGCGCATTGTAGTTTTAATGTTACCAAAGCCATCAGTCCAAGCAACTAAGTTATTTGGTACATCAGGAATATCAGAAATTGACAGTTCTTCAGAAAGTACCGCTGTTTTTCCATCAACAATTGCCGCAACACGCTCTGGGAAGAAGTCTCGAGAGCGGAACTGTGAACCACTGTCTGGGCATGAAATGTTGCGGAACTCAACGATCTCACTCTTCATGAAACCGAATGCGTACTCGGAGTTAACGTTAATAACTTCAACACCGTTCTTCAGCTTTGCGTACTTGATACCTTGATCTTGGTTCGTCTGGGTTGCTTTTGAAGAGCCACGGCGAGGAGCTGCATTTCCGTAGATCACAATTCTGCCTTTGTGAGGGGCAAATGCGTACTGAGCTGAAACAAAACCGACACCCATCGTGTCAAGTGGTGGCACTTCAGTAATGTGCAACCGAACTGCGTCTGGATTCTCCAAGTGGTTCTCGAGTTGGCTAATAATTTCACCAAACTCCATACCACCAATTTTGTAGTCACAAAGCACATGAAGAAGTGTTCGATCTGTCTGCATAATCCCTTTTATAGTATAACTGCGTACTTACTATACAGCGTGTATCATACCAAAAAATTCATCTCGCGTCTCAGGGGAAAAAGGGTATAATACACGAGTTCGTGTCTATGAAGAATGGAACCTATGTCAGAAAAAAAAGCTGAAAAACAAATTTTGCTTGAGAATACAAAACTAGAACTAAAAATAGCCTGGAAAAACGTCGAGTCTGCCTATGCTGCTGCCGTCAAAAAGCTCAGTAAACGCCTCAAACTCGATGGCTTCCGCGCAGGAAAAGTCTCAGCTAGTGTTGCCGAAAAAATGCTCTCACCAGATGCCATTGCCGAAGAAGCACTCCAGTCAGTGCTGCCAGCAGTCTTCACAGAAGAGCTTGAAAGATCAAAGAAACAACCACTTGGTCGCCCTGCATTCACCATTCAGAGTGTAGAGAAGGGTGCAGAGTGGCACATTACCGCTGAAATCGCAGAAAAACCAGCTCTCGAAATCAAAGGCTATGAAAAGATCGCTAAAAAAGCTGCTGCAGAAGCTCGTAAAAAGCTAGCTGATGCACCAAAACCAGAAGGTGAAGCAGATGAAAAAGCACAAGCACAGGCTGCAGAGCGAGAGGCTCAAGAAGCTATCTACCAAGCACTCCTTGCCGAGTATGTGCCTGCTGTTCCAGAATTACTGGTGCGCCAAGAAGTTGATCACGATGCCCAAGAACTCATGAGACAACTCAAGACATTCAACTTTACTCTAGCTCAGTACCTCGAACGCCGCAAACTCAGTGAACAAGAACTTTCTCAAGAGCTTGCTGCGACAGCACTCGGGAAACTCCAACTTCTGTTTTTAGTTGATGCAGTTGCTGCAGAACAAAAGATCGAGATTACCGACGCCGAGATCGACGCGTATATTTCTGCAGAAGTCAGTGCAGATATTCAAGCTCGTTTCCAAAAAGATCCACAATACAGAGCACTCATCGGGCAGACCATCGTGCGCAAAAAAGTTGCAGATCACTTACTTGCACTCTAGTCCCTACATCGAGTAGAATAGCGCTAGGCTCATCACGTATATTTTTTTTATAGTACTGCCTGAAAACTATAGGACAGAGAAAGTGGTGAGAAAGCGATCAATCATAGTCATATTTCTTGACAATTCCTCAAGAAAAGCCTATAATTAGCTGTTTACAGATGAATCAAGTACAACCACTGCAATCACCAGCTCGGCAAACACCTCAAGCAAGCGTGAATCCGTTTGCGCGTGCACTCGCCGAATCTGAACGGGCAACAAACTACGCTCACTCAGATCAATCAGGGCAAGCAGACACGGTTCCTGGTTCAGATCAAGATCACTTCGCACCAGCTGAAGACTCAACTGCTGCACAACTGCGATCACAAGAGAAACAAATTCGCCTTGAACAGTTACGAAAACGGCTCCATGAGCAAGTTAATCCTGTCGATACCACTGCTGTTTTTGACGCCCGCGAGCGCGAGACACAAAATCAGGTCGAGCAACTGCGCTACGAACTCGCACAAATGAGCAAAGAAGTCATCTCGTTTGAGAAAGAAGTTGAAGTCACGCTTATGACTCAGATCGTCAACCCAGGTCAAGAAGGCAGCTACTACTTTGGTTTCTTTACAAAACTGAGAACCTTTATCATGTTCCTGAGACAAAAAATTAAGAGTGCTCGCACTTGGTGCAATACCTCAAAAGGTAAAGCACAGAAGATGGGCAAGCAACCAGGCATGGTGATCAGCGGCCTCGACCACGAAAAAACCAGTACCATTCAAAACATGATGCACCACGAACGCAGCAACGCGTACGCGGGGAGTTAAGTAGATACTTTGATTTTCACTAGTGTATTTTTCAGGGATTCAAGAGAGTAGATTAGAATAAGCGAGCAGAATACTCGAGAAAAAGTGATCGATGTAGGACTCGAACCTACGGCCTCCACAATGTCAATGTGGCGCTCTAACCAACTGAGCTAATCGATCAAGCTGTTGAAGCGAGCGTTATTATACCGTACAAAAAACAATCCCGCCACAGGTGAAGCACGCGCCCTGTAACCAGACTTTGCTTTTTTGGCAAAGACCGCTTATAATACAACTCTTGCAATTAGTAAGTACAGAACTTTGTGATTCGTAAAAGAATAATTAAACAAAAAGACGATAGAATTTGGGTAACTGCCAACCACCGCATTACTGTCGGGGAAGTGCGAGTACTTTCAGAGCATGGAGAGATGCTCGGAGTGATGCCAACAGGCGAAGCACTCGAGAAAGCACAGGCAGTACAAAAAGACTTAGTATTGGTAAATGAGCAAGCTCGGCCACCAATCGCAAAGATAATTGAAATTAGTAAGTACAAGTATCAGGTACAACAGAAGCAAGCTGAGAGCCGTAAGAAGTCTAAGGCACAAGATACAAAAGAAGTCCGACTCACCCCATTTATCGGTGAGGGAGACCTAGAAGCTCGATTA
>CAYMVN010000021.1:14972-16022 GCA_964394125.1 uncultured Pseudomonadales bacterium
ACTTTCTAAAGAAAGGTGATAAAGTTCGCTTGTCACTGCAATTTAGAGGTCGGGAGATCACTAAAAAAGAGTTCGGATTCGAACTTTTTAAGCGTGTTTTCGAGGCTGCAAGTGAGTACGGAGCAGTTGAGTTAGCACCAAAAATGATGGGAAACAAGCTACTTGCTCAGTTAATGCCAGTAAAGAAAAAGTAATAAGTAACTCTTTATGAAAAAAATTAAACAAAAAACCCGCAAAGGTGTCTCAAAACGTTTCAAGATTACCGGTACTGGTAAAGTTCTTCGCCGCACCCAAAACATGCGCCACCACAGACACAACAAAAGTAAAAAAGCTATTCGTGCATATCGCAAGCCAGTTGCTGTTACCGGCAAGTGGGCACGCCGTATTAAACGAATGTTGGGAATTGCCTAAAAGGAACGTATGCCAAGAGTAAAAACAGGTGTTGTACGACGCCACAAACATAAAAAAGTCCTCAAGCTCGCAAAAGGGTATCGAGGTGCTAATAGTCGCTTATTCAAGCGCGCACAAGATGCTGTCAGACATGATGGCATGTACGCATACATCGGTCGACGCCTCAGAAAGCGAGACTTCCGCGCTCTCTGGATTACTCGTATCAATGCTGGTTTACGCATGATCGATGAAACATTCGGTTACTCAAAGTTCATTCAGTCTCTGAAAAAAGCAAATATCCTGATTGATCGAAAGATCTTATCTGAGATTGCTGCTACAGACTTTCCAACCTTTAAAACGATTGTTCAAAAGGCGAGAGAGTAAGTAGGTATCCTACACAACGAATAATACAAACCTCCCCGCCTCAAGCAGGGAGGTTTTTTTATATATAGTCTGGTACAATAAAAAACAACGTATGACAGTTCAAGAACTTCAGCAGCAAATAACCGCACTCCTCGGAAGTGCACAGAAAGAAACGCACTGGGAGACAGCGCGCACAACCTATTTAGGCAAAAAAGGTGCATTTAACACACTGGCAAAGTCACTCACCACCCTCGCTCCAGAAGATAGAAAAGAAGCGGGCATGCTGCTCAATACCTG
>CAYMVN010000021.1:16032-16297 GCA_964394125.1 uncultured Pseudomonadales bacterium
CAAGCAGACACTTGAAACACTCATCAGTGAACACGAAGCAGCCCGTCCCGTTGCCGAGTGGGTCGACCTCACCCTTCCCGGGAAGCAGCCAGCTATCGGTCACGTCCACCCAATTTCTCAAGCAATGGAAGAGATCACTCATATTTTTGAGCGCATCGGTTTCACGCGCTCCCGTTACCCAGAAGTTGACTGGGACTGGTACGTTTTTGAAAGTTTGAACATGCCTAAAAACCACCCCGCCCGCGACGAGTGGGAGACGTTCTTC
>CAYMVN010000022.1:0-15467 GCA_964394125.1 uncultured Pseudomonadales bacterium
GTGCACTGGCAAAGCACCTCGGCGCGTTCAAAGAAAAAGTACAACTTTTTGCAACTGACATTTCAGAAAAAGCACTCGCAGTTGCGCAAAAAAATGCAGCAACGCTCCTAACTGAAGCAGACTGCACAGTACACTTCTCGTGCGGTTCACTGCTTACTGGTGTTTCACTGCCCGGTCAGTATGATCTAATCGTTGCAAACTTGCCCTACATTCCTTCAGCAAGGCTTACAGAGCTTGATGCAAGTGTAGTGCAGCATGAACCACTCCTGGCACTCGATGGAGGCCCAGACGGGTTTCGCCTCATTGCTGAACTGCTGAAACAAGCTCTCCCACTCCTCTCGCCAACAGGCTGTATTCTTCTGGAAGTCGACGACACCCACACGGCTGAGTTCTGGGACTCACAGACAGAACTGGCTGCACTGTACACCTGTCAGGTGCTTCCCGATGAGTACGGAAAAAATAGATTCATGCTGGTAGAACCAACGCCTTTCTAGTAGGCTACTGTGTGTATGAATCAACTGCAAATTCCTGTTACTGTTTTTTCTGGTTTTTTAGGCTCCGGAAAGACAACCATTATCCTTAACTTAATTGACGAGCTGCAAGCTCGTGGACAACAGGTGGTGTACATTAAAAATGAGATCGGCAGTGAGAACATCGACTCGGCGCTCATGCAAGGAAAACATATTCAGACAAAAGAGCTCTTGAATGGGTGCATCTGCTGTACGTTAGTTGGCCCGTTTATTCAAGCAATAGATGAAATCGCCACAACATATACCCCCGATCGACTCATTATTGAAGCTTCTGGTGCAGCCGACCCAGCAGCAATCGCCCTGATGATCGACTCACACCCGCGTCTTTCTCGAGATGGCGTGCTCTGCATTATTGATGTCACGAACTTTGAAGGCTACAGCGACCTCAGCCAGACTGCTAAGAATCAGACTAAGTTCACCGATCTCTTGGTATTTAATAAAGTAGAACAAGTTCCACTCGAACGTGCCAGAGCAGTCGTTGGGTACGTTCGTGAACTCAATGACCACTCACCCATTGTTGAAGCGCCACAAGGCGTGCTCTCAGCCTCAGTGGCGTGTGGGGCAACAACCAAAGAGCTTTCACAGCTTATTTCAAACATGAGTGAGACTGAAGCTACCCATGACAGCGAACACCACCATGACCACTTAGCTGTTGATCACATCGAGAGCTTTCACATTCCGCTGCAGCGTGCGGTAGATCTCACCAAGCTACAACACTTTCTCAATACCGCACCAGGATCGATATATCGGATGAAAGGAATTGTACATGCAGAAAACGGAACACAGTACTTGCTGAACAAAGTTGGCCCTCGCGCAACACTCGTTCCGGCGCCCTTTGGGTTCCACGTTGCTGCAGAAAGTATTGTTTGTATTGGCTTTGCAATTGCTGCACTACAAGAAGCAGTAGCTGCACAACTAGCCGAGTGTCTGTTACTGCTCCCTGAAAAGTAACGAGCGGAGCGCCTTCATTTTTTCTGCTGAAACCAGCGCGCTGAAGACCGCAAGCTGCACTTGTTTGTCTCTAAAGTCCGGGCGTTGTGCTAACTCAAGAAATGGTTCAAAA
The DNA here is from genome assembly GCA_964394125.1 of uncultured Pseudomonadales bacterium. Classification (GTDB taxonomy): domain Bacteria; phylum Patescibacteriota; class Microgenomatia; order UBA1400; family PJMF01; genus OMIS01. The sequence continues at coordinate 1,594 of CAYMVN010000022.1, forward strand.
CTCACTTCATGCACCTCAATTTTTTCGCCCTTATCAAGCGACTGTTCGGCTACGCGCACACAGTCATGTGCAACAAACTGATGTGTTTTCCAGGATACTTTTTCGGCTGGCTCTACTGTAAACCAGGGTTCGAGGACACCGCGCATTCCTGCTTCTTCAAGCAGTTCACGTGCAGCAGCTTCCTCTGGTGACTCTCCTGCATCAACAATTCCACCAAGCAGTGACCAAAACGGTTGCAGTGCTGGTTGTTCTTGTCTGGTAACGATAATTTTTTTTGCTGGTGTTACTGCCAAAACGCCTGCCGTATCAGCTCGAGAAATCCGCTCGAAAACAGCGGTACTGCCATCGTAGAGCTTTTGATCCCACTGATACACAGTAAAGATCTGGCCTGAAAATACTTTTCGCTCGTTCTCTGGCATGGCTACAGAACCTCACTCTCTTTCGAGTCTTCAGAACTTCTCGGGATGATGTACATATCTTGTCGATACTCACTCTCGCCAATAAACTCCGCCTCTCCACGGATCACTTTTTCAAGTGGTCTGCATGAGAAGCAGCCAGAATCACCTTTTGGACACTTAAAGAGTGAGAGTTTCCGGGCAAGTCGGACTTGTTTTGCTACCTGCAAAACGCGCTCGTGCGCTTCTAACAAGTCGGGGAGTTCTTGTGGAGTTAGATCATCCTGACTATTCAGATACCAGTAGCTCACTTGAGCCACTTTTCGCGACTGAGTATTGTGCACCAGCAAGTGATAAATTGGTAACTGTAAGGAAGCACGGTCTTCTTCTCTTTTCCCAGTCTTGAAGTCGATGATGTGTACGGCGTCGAGTTCTTCAAGGTACTCAAGCCAGTCTATTTTGCCACAAAGAATAATCTCATCTTGCTCAGAGAGCCAGTACTGCGGCAGATCTGCCTTTATTTTGACTGCTTTTTTTATGAGCGGCCCCGGGTGTGCCGTTACGCGCCGGAGCATCTCTTCACCCCGCTCTTTGAATGAGCGTTCTTCCTGAGCGTCACTAAAGCCACCACGTTTACCGCTGACTTTCTTCCAGACTTCTGTGTACCGGTCAAGCAGTGAGCGACGAAACCGTTCTGTTGTAGGCATTTGAGAGAGGGACTCGATCACTTCATGAACACTCTGCCCCAGTGATAACGCAGGGCTGACCACTTGAATTTTATGCCGCGTTTGAGGATCTTTATAGACATTATTGAGGTAGTATGCGCGTGGACACTTGAGAAAATCACTCAGTGATGTGTGAGAAACCCATGTTGCAGCAAACTTATCTGGCATAATTTTTATCCTACCGAAAAATAACAGAAAAGATAGAGGTGGATGCAGAACTTCACAAGTTGGCACCTATTGACATCGACTGCTAACAGCGGTACAGTATTGGCAGTCTAGTATAAAGATTGCTAATAGGAGGAGATATGTCACTTGTCAGACTCAATCCAGCACTTTCATTATTAGGTCGCTGGCCAGATGTGTGGAACGAAGACGAGTTCCCTACACTCAGTACAACAAATCAGTTGGATGTCTACGAGACTGATGACAGTGTTGTAGTAAAAGCAAACGTAGCCGGTGTCTCAGCAGATGCTGTAGATACCACATTCGAGAAAGGTGTTCTGTGGATTCGCGCTGAAGCACACGAAGAAAAGAGTGATGAAAAGCGCAAGCATTACAGCACTTCTTCATGGAGCTACTCATATAAAGTAGCAGTACCCGGTGAGATCGAGTACTCGCACGAGCCGTCAGCCGAGATCTCGAATGGTGTCTTAACAGTCACCTTTAAGAAAGCTGAAGCTTCAAAACCAAAGAAGCTCGTTATCAAAGCAAAAAGTGCCTAAACAAGCAGCGTCATCTACGAAAACACCCTCCAAAGTTGGAGGGTGTTTTTTTGTTTGCACTCAAACTCAGCTCAGTGGAATAACCCTACTGTGCGAGCGCACCAATTTTCAGTGTCGTTAGAAATGATTGGGCTTGTTCAGAGTGTTCACCTTTACCACCTCGTTCCATGAACATGGTAGTAGCATCTTTTCCACACCCTTTCAAAATAACAGGACCACCAGGGTGAGAGCCTGCAGTTGTAACAGGAGTCACGTTATACACGGCTCCGTGTACCGCCATCCAGCAGTCATCCTTTGTTGCGTGCTGAGAAACATCAGCCAGTGTATATGTCTGTGTTGGCGCAGCAGACTCAGCTGGTGCCGTAGTTTCAGTAGGTGCTGCAGAAGCGACAGGCGTCATTTCTGGTGTAGCACTTGGTTTATCCACCACTGGCTTCTGCAGTGAGCAACCAGCGAGAATAAGAGTTTAGCAGGCAAGTGCCGCGAGTTTCAGTTTTTTATGCATAGGTGTCTTCACTCCTCAGGTGAACTACTTCTTTTTATCGAGCTTATCAAGCCCGAGGGTGCGAACCCCAAAATATACTACGGCAGCGATCACTACGAAGTCAATGAGAACGTTGAGGAAGTTACCATACTTTAAGGTAACTGGCCCAATTTCAAGCACTGCCTCATTCAAGTTTCCTGCTGCACCCAGTGCAAGCCCGAGAATTGGACTGATGATATCAGCCACGAGTGAAGCGACAACTTTCGAGACACCGCCACCCAAGATGAAACCAACGGCAAGCCCAACGACACCTTGCTCACGAATAAAGTCGACAAATCCTTTCATGGATTCCTTTCAAAAAAAATTTATACAAAATGAAAAATACTGAATAAGTATAGCGCATTTACTTGCCAAAACAATAATGATGTATACTAGACGCATGGCACGACCACAACTTTTAGCACAAGAAATTACCAGCATTTTAAAAAAACACCATCTTTTAAGTTCACGACAGTTACTTGAACACCTTACTCGTGCAGGAAAGAGCTACAACAAAACCAGTATTTACCGCGCACTTGAAACACTCAGTTCTGAAGGGAAGATTTGTGGTCATGATTTTTCTGGGGCTGAGGTGCTCTACGAGCTTCGCGAACACCATCATGATCATGTGGTCTGCACTGACTGTGGCAGTATCGCTGAAACAAGCTGTAGCAGTGCAACGCCAGAAACAGTACAAGGGTATCAAATTGAGCATCATCACTTGACGCTTTTCGGGCTCTGCCCTACTTGCCAGAGAACTAGAGTCACAAAATAAACGATCTCTCGTGTGTTCGAACTATTACTTTCTGAGTGTTTTTGGAAGCACGCGTTTGCGTAACCGGAGTGACAGTGGGGTTACTTCAAGCAACTCATCATCTTCGATGAAGTCGAGACACTGCTCGAGACTCATGTCGACTGGAGGTGCCAGTTGAATACCCATGTCAGCGGATGCGGCACGAACGTTGGTAGATTTCTTCAATTTACAGACGTTCAGATCGATATCTTCTTGACGGTTATTCAGACCAACCACCATACCTTCGTACACCATATCACCAGGCTTCACAAAGGTGTCACCGTGATGTTGTGCTGGTTCGAGTGCGTAGGCAGTTACTTGACCAGATTCAGTTGCAATTAACGCACCGTTTCTTAATTGGCGAGCACTGGTACCCTGTTGTTCATAACCTAAAAAGCGAGTTGCAAACAAACCATTGCCTCTGGTTTTACTCAAAATCTTCGAGCGGAAACCCAGCAAGTTGTTACTTGAGATCTTGTACACCATTCTGGTGACACCACGATCATTAGTAAGTGTATCTAGAAGTTCTGCACGGCGTTTTCCGAGCTCTTCTGAGATAACACCGACGAACTGTTGATCAATTTCAACGGTTAACTCTTCGTATGGTTCACTCATCACACCGTCAACGCTCTTGAAGATAACTTGTGGTTTACTGACCTCAAGTTCATATCCTTCACGGCGCATGGTTTCGATAAGCACTGCTAAGTGCAGTTCACCTCTCCCTGAGAGGATGAAGCCACTTCCTTGTGTATTCTGAGCGAGTCTCAAACCGATATTTGTTTTTAGTTCACGTTGTAAACGCTCTTCAACTTGACGAATCGTACAAAACTGTCCTTCTTTTCCACCCAGCGGTGAAGTGTTGTTACTGACGACGATTCTCAGGGTTGGTTCTGTAACGGTCATCATTGGTAAGCCGACTGGATCACTTGGATCACAGAGCGTCTGCCCAATCTGGACGTTAGCAATACCAGTGATAGAGATGATGTCGCCAGGAGTTGACTCAGCAACTTCGACACGGCCAAGACCTTGTGAAGCGAACACTGCTTTTGCTTGTTGAGAACTGACAAAGTCTTTATCTGCCATCACAGAAAGTGTGGCACCAGTTTTTAAACTTCCCTGCAGTACTTTACCGATTGCGTAGGTACCTTTGAAAGCGTCAAAGTCGATGTTCGAGACGAGCATCTTAAATGGTTTGTCGGCTTCAGTCTTTGGAGCTGGAATTGTCGAGACAATTGTTTCAAACAGTGGTTCAAGACTACCTGGTTCTGATGCGTCAGATGGAAGTTCTGTCCAGACTTTTCCATCTCGGCCGACTGCGTATAATACCTTGAAGTGAAGATCTTCTTCGGTGCGAGCCAAGAGTAAAAATAACTCTTCAACCTGATTGATAACGCGTTTGATATCAGCATCTTTACGGTCAATTTTATTGATAACAACCACAACTTTAAGGCGGTTATCGAGTGCTTTCTCTAACACGAAGCGTGTTTGTGGCAGTGGGCCCTCAGCAGCGTCAACAATAAGCAGAGCACCATCGGCCATGTTAATGACCCGCTCAACTTCACCACTGAAGTCAGCGTGACCTGGAGTGTCAATAATGTTGATCTTTGTATCTTTATAGAGAACGGCAGTGTTTTTTGCCAAGATGGTAATACCGCGCTCACGTTCAAGCTCATTGCTATCTAAGATAGTTGTTTGTGACATCTCAGCTTGATTATCACGGAATGTATGTGTTTGCTTGAGCATTCCATCAACTAATGTGGTTTTACCGTGGTCAACGTGTGCAATAATTGCGATGTTACGAATATTCATAAGGGAATAGTATACGACACATCATTGAAATTATCCAGCATCAACTTGAGGGGCGGAGTGTGTAACGAAGATAGATTCCTAGTTCGCGCATATGTTTATTGAGCAGAATCATGCAGAGTGTCGTGTACACTACTGCTGTGGCACTCAGCTGAAGGAAAAGCGAGAGAAACCCGAGCTGAAAGTGCGCGTATCTTGAAATAAACAGAAAAAACAACCCTGTTATGCAGGCAGCTGCAAAAATCTGCAGGTAACTCCCCAGCCACTGAAATGAAAAAAGCGATACGCGGTGCCCGACCCACATATGGAACACTGCTGAACACGCCATTGCCAAACAAGCAGCTACCGGAACTGCCAAGAATGATAGCTTCGAGTAAAGAAAGAAGACTAAGCTCCATTCGAGTACTTTACTGAACGTATTGAGGTACAGCACTTTCTTTGTACTGCCCACAGCCAGCAAAACTGCGCCAATAGTGGTAGTAAATGCTAGCCCCAGTGTCGCGCCGGTGTACCAGTAGAGTGCCGGCAGTGCTGGCAACCAAACATCAGAGTACACCAGTGCCATCAACTGCTCTGCATAGAGAAAGATCTCTGTTACAAACAGCCCCACACAAAAAAAGATGAGTATTCCTGAGTGAAAGATAATCTTTCGGAGCATTTCAGGGGCGTGTTGCAACCGTGAGAAACCGGCGAAGGCTGCCCTACCATAACTATCAGTAATAATGGTAGGGATGCTGGCAATTTTGCTCGACCAGTTGAGCAAACCAACACTGTTCATTCCTTGAGTACTACCAACAATAACAGGCACGATAGCGGTGTGCAGAAAGTTCAGAACGGTACTCAGTTGCAGTAAGCCGCCTGCTTTCAGTGGCCCGCGCAGTGCAGGCAGGTGCAGCGCAAAGGTTGGTCTCCACTGGGCATAGTAAAACGCCAGCGCCATCTCAAGTGCTTCTTTTGCTAAAACTCCCCAGACAAGACTCCACACCCCAAAACCGTTCCATGCCAGGGTGAGTGTCACGGCTTGATAGAACACTACGCCGCAGAGTTCAATAACTGCAACGTGAAAGTACTGCATCTTCCGTTCGATGATACTCAAAGGGACAGACTTCAGGGAGATGAACACAAGGCTCAAGGAAAAGACTCTGAGCAGTTGGATGTGTACAGCGCGGAACTCGGAATACACGTGCGGGAGGAGCGGCGCACAGAGCCACAAAAGGGTAACAACAGCCAGCGTTAAGAACAGTTTAATAGTAAAGTGGGAGGCGTACTCTGCTCTGCTTGGCTCGGTTTTGTTTTGAATCAGCGCCCATGAGCTGCCAAAGTCACAGAATAAGAGTGAAAAGTTGACGATAAACGCTACCACGGTAAAGAAGCCAAAGTCATCAGGAATAAGGATGCGGGCAACGACGACCTGCCCCAAAAATGCGATGACGTTAATAAGCCCCGAGCGAATAATAAGCTGAGCGATGGAGAGCGCAAGTACAGTATCAGCTCTGTGCGGAGAGGCAGGCATGGCTCGTATTTTACACTAGTTGGGTGAGGAGTGTGGGGAAGCTAGATGCGCTAATCTAGAAAAGGTAGCACTCTTTACGAGTTCATTGTGGTATAGGAATCAAATGAATAGGGTTGCCTTTTATAGAATAATGACCTCCTAGCTACTAAGAGTATGGTCATACTAGCTCTTCTTTCCCAGTTCGCTCTTTGTCACGCAAGTTTGTGACTCGAGCAAAGGAGGCTCAAGAAGAACGGCAATTGCATAGTACAATACATGAATAATCAACCCTTTTTTGTGTACAAAAACACAGCTTCAACTATATACTCGCTAACCCAAGCCACTTCTTCTACAACAAATCTACTCAATGATAGTCAAATACTATCCATACATACCAAAGAGATCACCATACATCAAAACTTCTTGCTTGACTCAGTTGCACATTTCATGCACAATGAGATTTGTTCCAAATGTATTTCAAGTTTGTAATGGTAAAGGTATATATGTTAAAAAATTCTCAACTCATGTCACGGCTGAAGTCATTTTCACTTATTAGTTTAGCAATTCTCCAGTTATCAGCTGGATTTTTTCTAGCCTCGCCTGCACAAGCCGCAGACGCTGGAAACTCATACATCCGTTGTGATCGCATGAAAGCTGCTACCGCCCCAGGAAGTTGTCTCGTTGTCTTTACGACTTCAGCTACAACATTCTCAGAAGCATACATCAAACTTACGCTTGATACTGAATGGGTCTCTGCCACGAACTTCTCTGCAACAGCAGGTGACTATACCGTCTCAACCTCTGGTATTCCGGCAGGAACAACTGCAATGCCTGGTATCGCTACTGGTGACTTAGTCAGTGGTCAAACAGTTCGCTTCCCTGTTACTGCTCTCGCTAACAGTACCACGTACGCGTTCTTTATAACCGGTGGCTTACTGCTGAACCCTTCTGCATCGACAACTATTGTGCACACCTTATTCACCAGAAACTCAGGTGACACAACCACTGGGGACACACAAGACTTAGCTGTCCCTGTTATCTCTGACGATCAGATCGTCATTACCGCTACTGTTGCTCCGACCTTTACCTTTGTTTTCGCAAACAATGCACAGTCACTCGGAACACTTTCAAGTAGTGCGATAACTTCAGGATCTGGCACTGCAATCACCATCAACACGAACGGTTCTGGGGGCTGGTACGCATGGATGAAGAGTACCAATACTGGTTTAACTTCAACTGCCGCTTCCAAAACAATTGCGACAAGTGGCTCGATCGATGCTGCACCAACGTCACTTTCTACAGGCGCTGAAGGGTATGTCGCAGACGTTGACATCACTACAGACGCAGGTAGTGGTGGAACAGTATCGATTGCCGGTGAATATAACGGTACTACAACCTCTGAAGGTGGTACACTGAGTAGTTCTTATCAACAGATTGCTAGTGCAAATGGTACTGCAAATGGAGATGTCATTACCATCATTCCAAGAGTTTCCATCGCAGGTAGTACCCCTGCTGCGAGTGATTACACAGACACACTCACAGTAGTAGGAGCGGGAGTCTTTTAGTAGATTCGATATTTACATTTAGTTTTTTCGCTCTATAAAGAAGTATGAAAAAATTCTGTGTAATCCTTAGTCTCTTGCTCATTGTGAGCATGCAATCAGTTGCTTTTGCACAAGATGCAACTGAGCCGATCATTCCGCCAGCAAAGAATCCAATCAACCTGACGATCTCACCGATTACTTTGTTCATGAACACAACTCCGGGTGTTTCAACAAGTGCACAGATCAAAATTCAGAATGGAAACACAGAAGCTGAGACACTTAAAACATTTATCTCAACTTTTACTGCCGACAAGTCTGGCGAACGGCCTATTCTCAGGGACTTGACCGAGGCAGACACTTTCCAAGACTGGATTCATCTTTCTGAAACCAACTTTACTATTAGCCCCGGAGAGTGGAAAACCATCACCGTAACCTTTTCACCTCCTGTTGGTTCGAGCTTAAGTTATTACTACAGCATCGGTTTTGAGCGGACTGTTCTTGAGAAGAAAGATGGCGAAATGACGCTGAATGGCGCACCAGCGATCTTAGTGCTTACCACGGTGAATACACCGTTTGCAGTTCGCAAACTTTCCCTTTCAAGTTTTCAGGCTCGATTTCCGTTTGTTGAGTACCTGCCACAAGAGTTCGTGGTGACTGTTCACAATGACGGGAATGTCCACCTCGCACCTTCCGGGGATATCTTCATTGACTCAAGCTCAAAAGAGAATATTGCTCTCTTGCCGTTGAACCCAAAAAATTCGATGGTTCTACCAAACTCTGAGCGATCATTTGTTGTCAGCTGGAGTGACGGATTTCCGTTGAAGCAGAAAAGTGATGCAGGAAAGTCGTCAAAAACCATATGGGATTTTACCCGCATCAACTCATTTCGCTTTGGTAAGTACACAGCACACTTGCTCTTAGTCTATGATGATGGCACACGGGACATTCCTGTTGAAACCGCGATCTCGTTTTGGGTCATTCCTTGGAAAATTATTTTAGTAGTGCTCCTTATCTGCAGCTTTACCTTTATGGGCTTACGCGCCACACTTCTTGGTATCTTTAAAAAAAGAAAAAAAACAACATCATCATGAGAAAGCAGTTCTTCACTGTACTGTTTTTTCTCACGTTTTTTTCGCTGTTTTTTGCGCCACAGACACATGCCCAAACAAAAGCTGGAGTCTCCATTAATCCTCCACTCCAAGAAATTTCACTTGCGGCTGAACTACCAGCGACACAAACTGCTGTAACCATCACGAACACGTCCAGTGTTGCACAATCTGTACGAGTGCAAGCGCTCGACTTTGAACAAACAGATGCACAAGGAAATATTCGCTTTGCGAACAAGCCACTTTCTGCAACTCAGTTTACCCTTGCTCGGTTTATTTCCTTTCCTGAGTCAGAATTTCTCTTACCACCAGCGGCATCGAAGGTAGTTACTGCAACTATTACGAACTCACTTGAACTATCGCCGGGGACACACTACGCTTCACTTATTTTCACGTTTACACCGAAAGAATCGAAAGAGGAAGCGAAAGTTGTTCCAGCACTTTCAAGCTTACTGATACTGAAAAAAAATGGAGGCGAGTTTTACCGCATTTCACTCACATCAGTGACCGGCACGCCGCTGACATTTGGCTGGGAAAGTCCCAAAGAAGTACAGTTGATACTTGAAAATACCGGCAACACACATGTCACACCACGAGGTGTTGTTACCGCAACAGGCCTTCGTAAGAAGATACTCTACAAAGGCAGTATCAATGAAGCATCGGCACTTGTTTTGCCAAATAATCGCAGACTTATCACTGTTTCGCTCTTCCCTGTTTCTGAGTCGCTGCCTATTGATTTTGTCTCAGTTTCTGTTGCCGGAACACTGCAGGGCACTTCAGAAAAATTCTTTTGGAGATCATCATATATTGTAGTACGACCACTAGCAGGAGTCATGCTGCTCATACTTGTTGTCGGTAGCATTCTTTGGAGATGGGTACATGCACACAAAAAATAAGTTCCACGTCAGTGTCTTCACTGTTGCGTTCCTGCTTGTGTGTTTTGTTGGGTGGGTTGTTATTGAACGTTCTCACAGTACCACTATCCTTGCATTTGAGAAACTGACTCCACGAGCACAAGCACTCTTAAAGAACAGCTTGCCTCATTTTGGGAGTCAAGCGCGGGTTAAGGTGTCACAAAAAGGATTACTACAAACCGAGTGTCTGCAAGCAGAAGTGCCGTTTGCGTATCATGTTGTGAGTCAAGAAAACACACCCGATCGCTGCAATGTAGTACTAAAACTGCTCGAAGATCATGCATTTTTAGTACTCTCGCTACAGAAATTCCCTCAGCCACTCATTGAAAATAATCACGTTGCAATGAGATTAAAAAGCCCAGAATACTATACCCAGATGCCGGTGCATACCCCTGAAGGTGTTACCGAAGCGTTGGGTTTTGAGAGTGAAGATGGGCAAACATACTTTATGAAATATGGCTCAGAGCTGAGAATTGTCTCATTCTCACAAGTAACACAAATTGTTACACTAGATGCAGCAAAGACGAGAATGGTACTGACTTCTCTGCACACTTTATGACACACTTTCGCACCACGATTCCTGCACTGACTTTCATGATGCTCTTTGCACTGCCTGCCAGCACAAACTATCAAATGCACGACTACAGTGTGTCTGGTGGAGGCGTAGATAAGACTGACTCGGGCACCTACTCAATGAAGGCAGTTTTAGGTGAAGTAAGTGGCCCACAACAAACAGGCACTACCTATGCATTAGGGGCAGGACTTGAGTTTGTACAACAAGCATACGTACCACCTGCACCTACCTTCACAAACCCCAGTAACTACTACAACAAACTACACTTCGTCTTAGAAACGGGTAACAACCCAAGCGATACACTGTACGCAATTGCCGTCAGTCCTGATAGTTTTAGCACCACCTTGTATGTGCAGGCAGACAGCACTCTTGGCCCAACAGCTGTGTACCAAACCTATGCTGCGTGGGGAGGCGGTGGAGGCAGTAACTGTATCGGCTTACTCGCAAACACTACCTACAGTATGAAAGTTAAAGCGATCCACACGAAGTACTCTGAGACTCAGTTCGGACCAACAGCAACAGCAAGCACTGCGGCTGTTTCACTCAGCTACGATATTGATATTTCAGCCACTGACACAGAAACTGCGCCACCATATGCTGTGTCATTTGGAACGCTCGGTGTCGGTACGGTCACAACAGCTACAAACAAAGTTTGGGTTGATCTCGATACAAATGCAGAAAGTGGTGCTTTTATCTATGTCTACACTGCTGGAAGTGGCCTTTCTAGTGTTGCAGCTGGATATACTATCACTTCAGCCTCTGCGAATCTTGCCAGTGTTTCTGAAGGCTTTGGCGCGCAGATAGCCAGTGTGACACAAACAACGGGCGGTCCGTTAACCAAAGTTGCGCCGTACGATGGCACTGCAGAAAACGTTGGAAGTGTTATAACCACAACGCAAACAATTCTCAATACTGCTGGGGCACCAATTAGTGGAGGCAGAGCGTCACTGTATCTCAAAGCAAAAGCAGCCAACTCAACTCCAACAGCTTCCGACTACACCAGCACACTGACACTTATTGCCAGTGGCACGTTCTAGTTCCTCTTTTTTTGCACATACAGTGAGATAAAGTCTGCGGTAAGGAGCAGTATAATTGTTACTGCACAGAGCAGCGCTAAGGTAATTCCATAGGCCGAACTTAAATAGGTGAAGAATAAGTACGCGTACAAACAACTTATTGCCAAAGTCACTTCAGCAAGTAAGAAGACGCACTTTAAGAACAGAAAAATAACGATTGAGGCAAACTTCCGTGTCATTTTTTTACGATGCATATACAGTAACTCACTTAGGTGTATTTGCGGGTACTGGCACATAAGCAAAACATACACGATGGCTGAAAAACACATAAATGACATAAACATCAGTAAAAAATGAGCCATTTGAGTTGAGTATGAGAGTTGCACAGTGAAGTGCCACGCTTCATGGGAAATTCTAGACACAAGCGGAACAAAATGCATGAAGAATGTCACATACACATTTCGTTGCGGATCAAGATACACATCTGGTAATGAGAGTTTACCATTAGTAAGCACTGCGAACTCGACTTCTTGTGATGCATAGGAAAAGTACTGCACTTGCGCAGTATATTTCCCGGGGAGTAGAGTTATATCGATTTTCCCATTTGTTTGGGTATAACTTGGGTTGTGCGAGAAACCATACGAAGCAGGCAGAGACTCATACAATTGAGTGAAGGCGTTGAATCGTTTAACGTACACGCTGGCATTTTCAAGCGGCTGTCTGGTTCTTGAGTCATATACTGTAAAGCTATCAACAACTTGAATTGTGCTTAAGACATACTCAATCAGTATTCCATTTTGATACTGAATGTGCGAAACAAGTTCGTAGTCACCAATGTCTGCCGGCATCTTAACTTTGGCAGCAAATATTGTGTCGTTTAACTGCTCCATCTCTGAAAGACTACTGACAACTTCATCTGCAGCAAGCGCATCAGTCATGATCCCCAGTACACCTTTTGCTCGAACTTCAGTTGTCAGAGCCTTGACAGTTTGCGCATCGGGCAATGCGAGATGAATATCAAGGATGCTCTTTTCAGGCACTGATAACGACTGCACAAAACTTCTATCAGTGCTAATAATATTTTGTGCCACAACAGTACCATTTCTAGAGATGATGACTTCCATCGGAGACGCAGATGCGCCAAATGTTGGGTCGCTACTTGCAGTAATAAACGTAAATACTTCACTTTGCGGCTTTCCAGTAGTTAGCTCTATGAGCTGCAGATAGTAGCGAGTCTGAGACTCTAACCGAGTCAGCACAGGAAAGTGAGTTGCTTTTGGTTCTGTGTACGTGAGTGAAGCATTCAAATCAGTTGCACTAGTTCCGTAGAGAATTTTTAAAGTACTTGCTCCCGAAAAGAATACAGCAAACTGTGCGGAAGTTGCTTGAATATTTTGCAACTCAATTTTCTGCAAGGTCTGTGATTCAGCAACCACCGTTGGTATCGGAGTTGGCGTACTTGCTGTATTAGTCGCAGTTGAACTGTCGGGTGTCGCAGTAGCAGTTGCAACCGGAATGGCTGTTGGAGTTGGTGTTGGAGTTGCAGGTGGCGTAAGATACTGATAAGTGATTGTTTTTGTATCAACTGGGGTTGTAACCGGAGATATACTTGCCGCACCAACAGGGAATGTCACTGTTTGGTTGCCGGTATACGAGTGTGTTGTTTTTAAACGAAACGAGACTGTTTGGGTACCAGCACTACTGGGGAATGATGGCATCTCCCAAGTAATTGTTCTCTGCAAAGCATCAACAACAGGCACGACATTTCCGTAGCCCAGACCAGCACTCCCCGGCACAAACTCAACACTCGAGACTGTTGGTGTTGCCAGTAGGTCTATCGTTCCAAGGCCCCAACTTCCCTGGAGCGTGAACGGATAACTACCTGCGTAACTTGCCTCATACGAGAGTGTGACCGTAAACTCAGTATCTTGTGGAAGTGGCTCTTCAGGTGAGGATATGGTAAGGGAAGCGTTGACTGTTGTAGCGTTTGGAGGGATGGTTGCCGTCACTGTAATAGTGTTCACTGCCTGCGCGACGGGTGTAACAACCATTGCATACACAAATAAAACAAAAAAAATGACACGCAAAAACCGCATACTCATATGCTACGGTTTTTTGCAAAAAAAAGATAGTAAATGAGTTGCCCTATTTACAATCACTTTGCATACTTATGATGCTTTAATGAATTGTAGCTTCTGTCTTTAGTTGTGTATCAAGTTGGTGAGATTTCTGCTACTCTAATTCAGTACGAAGAAACTTCTACT